>NZ_OBEN01000003.1 GCF_900215655.1 Hydrogenobacter hydrogenophilus
CTATGAACTTTACGATCTGTTTGTGTTTTTTGTTTCTCATTCTAATATTATCTCCCCATTGTGGGGAGCTTTTTTGCTATTTTTTAAACAGTCTCAAAGCTGGGAAAATACCCGAAAGCTTATCTTAGAGGAAAACCAACTCCTTACACTCGTAGATATAACTGAAGCTTTCCAAAGGGTAAAGTTGGAGCAAGTGATAGTTATATGTAGAAAATTGAAAAATCATAGCTTGAATTATATCTTCAAAACAGGTGATTACTGGAGAGACAAAATACAGATAAATTCACAGATAAGTTCTGATTTGGCAAGAAAGTTAGGAATTTTACCAATATATATAGACAATCAAAAGCTTACCATCTACCAAAAACTCATTAGTGGTAGCGAACCATTAGGCATTATAACTAAAACCTTTAGAGGTTTGCAATATCAAAGCAGATTGGCACAAGAAGGCTATGAAGTTTTAAGAGGTGATAACATAAAAAAGTATAGAACCATCAAACCGTTAGATAAAGTAGCCTTATCAAGTGAAGGGTTAAATAACCAAAAAGTCCAAAAACTGATGAAGCCTAAAATCGTTTCACAAAACATCATAGCTCATGTAAAAAATCCTTATGACAGAATTATAGTTATGGCTACCTACGATAAAGATGGTTTGCTTACGCTGGATACTGTTATGAATACATATATATTGTCAAAGGACTATTCATATGAATACATACTTGGAATTTTAAATTCACGACTTGCGGAATGGTTCTATTATTGGTTTATTTATAACAGAGCGGTAAGAACTATGCATTTTGACGAGTATTATATGGGAAGATTGCCAATAAAGAAAATTACCCCCCAAAACCAGCACATAGTCCAGCAGATAGAAAACCTTGTAGATCAAATACTAAACCTTACCCAATCTGAGGACTACGAAACCAACCCAACCAAACAAGCCCAAGTCCAAGAACTTGAAAAACAGATAGATAAGCTTGTTTATGAGCTTTACGGACTCACTCCAGAAGAGATAGCAATAATAGAAGGCAACGCTTAGGTCATTTCATCTAAAAAGGTGTATATTTTTATAGCATGGTTTTGCGCCTGAGGATAAGAAGAGAAGACCCCCAAAAGGGAACATGCTATTACCAAAGCTTTGAGGTCCCCTACGAAGAGGGCATGACTTTTCTCTCTGCCTTTCAGAAGATAAAAGAGCAGTATGACGAGACGCTTACCTTTAGGCAGTTCTGTAGGGCAGGTATATGTGGCACTTGTACCGTGTATATAAACGGCTTTCCAAAGCTTGCCTGTAAGGAACAGGTCCTACCCTATGTCATCTCCAACACGGAGGTGATCATAGAACCCCTCAAGGGCTTTAGGGTAATAAGGGACTTGGCGGTGGATAACGAGAAGGTAATAAGAAAGATAAAAGAGATCAGGGCTTGGATAAAGGAGTATGCAGGAGACCCAAGGATACCCCCAGAAGTGAGCAAAAAGTTAGAAAGCTCTGCGGATTGCATACTGTGTTTTGCATGTCAATCCTACTGCCCGCAGGTGATGGAAGAGGAGTACGCAGGTCCCCTTATCTTTGCAAAACTCTATAGGTTCTTAGAAGATCCAAGGGAAGAAAATTCTCAAGTGAGACTCGTACAGGCTATACAAGAAGGTAATCTCTATCACTGTCTTTCTTGCAACAAGTGTAATCATGTGTGCCCAAAGGAAGTAGAGCCAGCAACGCTTATAAGAGAAATAATGACTTACGGAGGTTAAGTATCATGTTTAGAAGTGATAAGGTTAAAAAAGGGATAGAAAGAGCGCCTCACAGGGCTTTACTTAGAGCTTGTGGACTTTCTGATGATGATTTTGATAAACCTCTTATAGGAATAGCCAACTCTTACATAGACATCATCCCGGGACATGTGCATCTGAGAGAGTTCGTACAGCCTATAAAAGAAGAGGTAAGAAAAGCGGGTGGTGTTCCTATAGAGTTTAATGTTATAGGGGTAGATGACGGTATAGCCATGGGACACTACGGTATGCATTACTCTTTGCCTTCCCGTGAGCTCATAGCGGATAGCATAGAAACCGTCGTAGAAGCTCACCAACTTGATGCTCTTATATGTGTTCCTAACTGCGATAAGATAGTTCCGGGTATGCTTATGGCAGCTGCAAGGCTTAACATTCCTACCATATTCATAAGCGGTGGACCCATGCTGGCTGGAGAAGTAAACGGTAAAAAGGTAGACCTCATAAGCGTTTTTGAGGGTATAGGACAGCTCAAAACAGGAAAAATGGACGAGAAACAGCTGAAAGTTATAGAAGAGCATGCCTGCCCTACATGTGGGAGCTGTTCTGGTATGTTTACTGCTAACTCTATGAATTGTATAACGGAAGTGTTAGGTCTTGGACTTCCGGGGAACGGCACAATCCCTGCGGTAGACCCAAGGAGGGAGCTTTTGGCAAGGCAGGTGGCAAGACAGATAATGGAGCTTCTCAAAAGAAACATAAGACCAAGAGATATCCTTACCCTTGAAACCTTTGATAATGCCTTTGCGGTAGATATAGCTATGGGAGGCTCTTCTAACACTATACTGCACCTTTTAGCTATAGCCAAAGAGGCTGGTATAGACTATCCCCTCTCAAGGATAAACGAAATATCAAAGAAGACGCCAACCCTTTGTAAGATATCACCTGCTTCTGAGTATCACATACAGGATCTTGATTATGTGGGAGGCATCCCCACACTTCTCAAGGAGCTCATAAGGGGTGGTTATCTTCCTCATCCTGATCAAATTACCGTCAGCCTTAAAACTCTTAGGGAAATAGCTATGTCAGCACCAGACGCAGATGGAAGCGTGATAAGAACTGTGGAGAATCCTTATTCTGAAGAAGGTGGTATAGCTATACTCTTTGGTAATTTAGCTCCAGAGGGTTCTGTGGTAAAAACTGCGGGTGTGGACCCTAAAATGCTTACCTTTAGAGGAAAAGCCATATGCTTTGACTCAGAAGAAGAGGCCATAGAAGGTATACTGGGAGGTAAAGTAAAACCCGGTCATGTGGTGGTTATACGCTATGAGGGTCCAAAGGGTGGACCTGGTATGAGGGAAATGCTGTCTCCCACATCTGCCATAATGGGTATGGGATTGGGTGATAAGGTGGCTCTCATAACGGATGGGAGATTTTCCGGTGGAACGCGCGGTGCGTGTGTGGGACACATATCCCCTGAGGCAGCAAGTGGTGGTCCTATAGGCATAGTGCAGGACGGGGACGAGATTCTCATAGACATACCCAATAGGAGAATAGAACTGCTGATAAGCGAGGAAGATTTCAAAAAGAGAATGGAAAGCTTTGTACCCAAACAGAAGGAGATAAGAAGTCCTTGGCTCAGAAGGTATGTGAAGTTTGTAAGCTCAGCCTCTAAGGGAGCTGTATTGGAAGCTTAAGGGACATAAGGGCAAAGTATTCACGGAGAGCTTTCACAGAATCGTTAAGTACGCTCATTTTGGGAAGCAGACTATAAAGATTATATTTCATATCTCTCTTAAAGTCTGTGGGATAGGGTGTAATGTGAAGTCCTTCTCTTTCAAAAAGTGAAACCGCTCTTGGCATGTGATAGGCAGAGGTGATCAGAACTATTCTTTTGTAATTTCTCTCTTGGCACACTTTTTTAACATACATGGCGTTCTCTTTGGTATCCCTACTTCTGACTTCCGTTATCATGTCCCTTTTGTCTACCCCAAGGTCCAAGAGAATAGACTTCATGATTTCCGCATCGGGAAGGTTCTCAGCTCCACCTGAAAGTATGATAGGCAGACCCGTCTTTTTATGAAGAGTAAGGGCGGTCAGAAGTCTTTTCATGGAGTCTTCTTTGAGTATTCCTGTACTGTAAGAGCCTCCTCCTAAAACTACCAAGGCATCTCCTTCTATCCTTTCAGGCACGGGAAACTCGTTCTCTAATGGTGTGAAGAGAGCATCTTTTACAGGCTCTATAGAAAGCAAATAAAGGCATAGAGCACAGGTCATAGAAAAATAGTAAGTAAACTTTTTCTTTCTTTCAAAGAAGCTTATTAGTAGGAAAGCCAATATAAAAAAGCCTGGTGGTAGAAAAAGGGAGGAAAGAATTTTTTTAAGAAAGAACATCACCTTCTTGTTCTTGTAGCTATGATCACATCCTGAACTTTTTCCCTTTTGGCTATGTCCATGAGTGCAACCACATACTTGTGAAGTGTATCCTCGTCAGCCTCTATCACTAAGGAGCTTGGTTTTTTACTTTGTATCTGTTTATCCAAGTCATCAAGGCTTAAGGTTTTTCCTTCGTATACATAAGAACCATCCTTTAAAACTTGAACCCTCATAACGGTGAGCACCTTTTTTTCACCTTCTTGAGCAAAAGGAAGCTTAACCGCAAGGAAGGTCATAGGGGATTGAAAGGCAAGTATTGCCAAAAACAGAAACACTGCAAGAAGCGTATCCACCAAAGGCACCACATCTATGTAAGCCCTCTCGTCGTAGCTTAGCCTTTTCCTTCTCATTTGAGGACCCTCAGGGTTTCTGTAAGCTCTTGTTCTATCCTGTCAAGAATGCTGTTGCCCATTATCCTAAAGATCCAGTAAGCGAGCAACGCAGGTATCGCAACCGCAAGACCTGTGGCTGCAGATATGAGCGCTTCACTGATACCCGTAGCTAAAAGAGCTACACCTTGCTCTGTCTGTGCAACTGCAAAAGCGGAAAATACCTTTATAAGACCTGTTATAGTACCAAACAGACCTATAAGAGGAGAAACGCTCGCTATGGTAGAGAGCAAGGCGAGGTTCTTTTCCACCTTGGGAGCAAGTAGAGAAACCTCAAAGCTAAGATCCGACATGAGTATTCTTTTGTCCGCCTTACCTTCTTTGTACTCTTCCAGCAAACGATAGAGTATTTGGCTTGCGGGTGAGTTATCCAAAGAGAGTAGCTTTAGAGCACCTTCTACATCTCCACTTGCAAGCAGGGATCTTACATCTTTGACGGATTTGGACAGCATACTCCCAAACCTAAGGTTAAAAAGCCGTTCTACAATGAGTGCCCAAGAGACGAGGGAAAGAAAAACAAGCACATAAACTGCAAATCCTCCTTTTTCAAGCAAGCTAAAGAGAGTGTCCATCTTACCTCACCTCACATTTAGGTAGTTCCCTTCTGAGAGAGTTTATCACACTTAGTTCCTCTTTTGAAGCGGTTTCCAAATTAGCTTTTTCAAGAAAACAGGACGCATCACGCTTTGCATTTAGTTCTATGAGCACTTTAGCACCCTCTATTACCGCTTTGTTATAAAGAGGCGAATCTTTATGATTTACCGTTATGTCCACTAAGTCTTCTAAGGCTTTCCTTTTTTCGTTTTCTTTCAGGTAATCAAGAGCGGACAGATAAAGAGCCTGAGGTCTTATTTGTGGGTCTTTGCTAAGCTTAAGATAATCCAGATAACTTCTGTCTTGGGATGTCTTATAAAGCTCTAAAAGATAGGTTTCAAACTCCTGAGTTCTGTATCTCTTTTGCATAAGAGCCTTTGCCAACCTTTGAGCATCTTGATCATCCCCTAAGGACATGTATATACCTATTGCCTTGACTTTATCCTCATCTTCACCTTCTGCAAGGAGGTCCGCAATGCTCTTTTTGTCTCCTACTTGCGTATAAAACTCTATAAGCTCATCGCGGGCTTGTTTTCTCTCTTGAGCATTACCTTCCTTGTAGACTTTGTAAAGAAGCACGGCTTTTTTCCCTGGGTCTCTTTCCAAATGTGCCAGCTCAAGTATAGCCTTATATTTGAGTGGACTGTTCATAAGCTCAATAAGTATAGCCTTTGCCTTTTCTTCCTGACCGCTCTTTATGTATGTTTTGGCAAGCTGGTATCTGAGCTCATCAGACATGGGAGAATTAGGGTAATTTTTAAGGTAGTTTTCCAGCAATGTTTCCATCTGTTTGTCCCCAATCTCCTTACCACCCATACCTATAAGAGCAAGTGTGGCGTACTTGGCATACTCAGAATTGGGATAATTGCTCAGAACTTGGTAGTAGTACTCCTTTGCAAGATCAAGCTTTCCTTCGTTATAAAGGGCATCTCCGAGTTTTAAAAGAGCCTTTGGTTTGAGCGGACTGTTTTGGGATATGGAATTAAAGTAGTGAATAGATGCTTGGTAATTACCTTCTAAGAAGTACGATAGTCCTATGAGGTAAAGTTCTTCGTCGCCTTTTTCTGTTAAAAAGCTCCTTGCCAACTTGGTATCTCCCAAGAATAGCGCAGACTTTGCTTTAAGTAGCCTCTCTTTTAGTGAATTTCTGTTTTGGAGTAATTGCAGTACTTGATTGTAGTCTTTCATGTTAAAGTAAGCCAAAGCCTTATAGTAAGGGTCATCAAGGTAGATTACCGCCTTGTCCCAATCGCCTTTTTTGAAGTAAAACCAGCCCGTGTATTCCCTGTAAAGGTCTGGATATCTGTCCCTTATCTCATCTAAAATGGGTTCCAAGCTTTTATCAGACCAATATGCACTTTCCAAGTACCACTGGTACTCTTCCTTGCTTTTTCTATTTTTTTGTCTTAGGAGTTCGTAAGCTTTTGCGTATTCTCCAAGTTTTATGTAGGAGTATACTGCGTAAAGTACATTCCCTGATTCTAAAAAGTTATAAACTGCAAGCCTGTAATCTCCTGAGTTGTAGGCTATAATGCCTGCCCTGTCAAGAAAGCGTTTATCACCTGTAATGGAATAAGTCAATCTGGAGAGTAGCACATTCTTTGAAGACACTATGCCGTAGAGGTTTTCCGAAAGGGGTGGATTTATAGTTTCCAGTATGCTTGCATAAGATAAAGCGCCTTTGTTATCTCCCCTTTCTGCAGAAATAACGCCAAGATAATAAAGGGCTATGTCTCTGTAAGGTTTTGCCGGTGTTGAGTACTCTTTAAATATTTCTTCTGCTTGTAGAGTTTTACCTTTCTGATAGAGCACTATGGCTTTTCTTAGCCTTAGGCTGTCCGTGTATTTGTTTCCTTCTTTCCCTTCGTAGAACTCAAGCACATACTGGCAGTACTCTTTAAAAACCGCATCCGTGCAAGAGGGCTTTGATATAATGCCAGACTTTATGTTAGCTACCGCTTCCCACATGGGGTCTTTGTTCTGAGGTACCCTGCCAGTGAGTTTAAAGCTAAGGGCGTAGTATGACTCACAGCTTGCCTTTTGGTACATGTGCGAGTACTTACAAGAATCACTAAAGAGTTCTAAGGCTTTATCTTCTTTTCCTTCTTTAGCGTAAATAACACCAAGGACATACTCTGCCATAGGTTTAAAGGGCGATGGCATAGCCACCACCTTAGAGAGTTCTTCTTTTGCAGGTCCGTATTTACCCTCTAAGTAGTAGTCCACACCCAATCTGTAAGATGTGCGATCTTTGGGCTCTCCACAGCTTATGCCACCTTCTTCTTTTAGCGGTTTTATCTGGGTTTGTTCCAACTTATCTGGGGGTTCTAAAAGCCTATAGCTCAGGTTTATAGATTTATCTTCTTGAATTTGTAAAGTTTCCGGAGGTAAGAGTTTGGGTTTTTCTTCTGTAGACTTGCCTATTAGCTGAACGCTCACATCAAACTCTTTTTTTATATCTGCTGACACAAGGAAAAGTCCGCACAAAAGAAGGCTAAATAGCCTTATGAGCTTCCACATAAAGGTCCCCCAAATGGCATGTGATGTTAAGCTTTAGTATAACATTCCTGTGCTCTTCCATGTGCACCACCGAGTAGCTTGCGTTATCACAGCCAAAGCTCCAAAACTTAGACAGATCTATACCTAAAAGGGCACAGTACATAGCGCGTATAGGAACTGTATGAGATACCACAACCACCGTCTTGTCTCTGTGCTTTTCTTTTACATCATCAAGAAATTCCTTTACCCTACTGAAAACCGATCTGAGACTTTCCCCTCCGGGAAACTCCACCTTATGAGGCTCTTCAATCCACCTTGTGAAATCCTCCGGGTACTTTCCCATAACTTCTTCCACGAGCATGCCAGACCAAACACCGTGGTCTATCTCTATTATTCTATCCTCTTTTATAACATCAAGACCCTTTACTTTGGCTATCTCCAAAGCGGTTGCGTATGTTCTTTTCAGAGGTGAAGAGTAGATGGTGTCTACGCGTTCTTTTGAAAGTTCTTGGGCAAGGAGTTTAGCTTGCCGTTTTCCTCTCTCAGATAGGTCTGGGTCAAGAAGTCCCTGATACCTTCCTACAGGATTCCACTCACTTTCTGCATGGCGCACAAGGATCAACTTTACCATAGTCCAGATTCCATTAAAGCCTGCGAGTACTCAGCTACAGCACTACCCAACTGCACGCTGTAGCCCAGTTTTTTTAGCACCACTTCCAAAACACCTATAAGCATAAGCCCATCCTTATCGCTCACACCCATGTGAGATATCCTGAATATCTTCCCTTTGAGATGATCCTGACCGCCTGCTACCCTTATGCGATGCTTTAGAAGCTCTTTGCGTATCTTTTCCGCATCTTGGCTTTTTACTGCTGTTAGGGATATGGAAGGTATTTCTGGGAAGATATCAAGACCCAACTTCCTTATAGCTCTTCTTGTGCCTTCTGATATAGCCCTGTAGCGCTTCTCCACTTTGTCCATACCCTCTTCCAAAAGCATGGAAAGAGATTCCTTTAACCCCAGTATGAGACTTATGGCTGGTGTCCATGCAGTTTGACCTTCTTTCTGTTTGTTTAGCTCTTTCCTTACACTAAAATAAAAGGCTCTATCTTTTAACCTATCCTGAGCTTTCTGAGAAAACCACAAAAGGGAAAGTCCTGGAGGTAGCATGAAAGCCTTTTGAGAACCACCCACCAGCACATCAATACCTACAGAAGGTCTTATATGATACACACCCAGCGCAGTTATAGCGTCCGCAACCAAAAGGGCATCGCTCTCTTTACATACCTGTGCTATTTCCTCCACGGGATGGTAGCTACCTGTAGAGGTTTCAGATATCTGAAGCAAGACTCCCATACAGTCAGGATGTTCCTTAAGAAAGTCCCTAATCCGTTCTGGGTCTGCAGATTTTCCCCATTCTACACTGTACTCTATAACATTTAACTTCCAATGTTTGGCAAGCAGAAGCCACCTTTCGCCAAACTTCCCACCGTTGACTACTAAAACCTTCTGCCCCTCTTCAAAGAAATTCAAAATTGCGGATTCCATAGCGCCTGTGCCAGAAGAGGAAAAAAGCACAAAATTGTCAGAAGGGTCTTCCAGTAGCCTTTTTATAAGCTCCCTTACCTCCAAAAATACCTGTCTGAACTCATCTGTCCTGTGATGAATTATCTGCCTGCCTAGGACTTCTCTTACCCTGTCTGGGATCTCAACGGGTCCGGGTGTGAAGAGCCTTTCTTGATACATGTTAAACTATTTTATCTTAATGCTGGGTCTTTTGCTTGCTTTCTTGTCTTCTTTCTTTTGGGCTACTAACGACCTCATCACTAAAAAGCTCATACATAAGGGTTTTGACGAATACCTACTGCTATGGGTAAGGTTTCCCGTGGCTTCCTTACTTTTACTGCCCCTTGGTGTGCTTTTTTGGGATTTAGATGCCTTTGTTTTACTCAGCACTTTTCTTTGGCTTCCTGTGGAGGTTGTGGCAGGCGTGTTTTTTATAAAGGCACTAAAGTACGCTCCTCTTTCTGTAGCTATGTCCTTTTATTCTTTCATGCCCTTCTTTTCTGCCCTCTTTGGCTTCCTACTCTTGAGAGAAACTCCAAACTTTTTGGGACTTATCGGTATGCTTCTTATGATGGTGGGAACTCTGTTTTTGACGGGTTTTTCCCCTACAGAGTTTTTTAGGAAAAATGTAGGCAGTCTTTACATGATCATCTCTACATCGCTTTTTGGTTTTAATACGGTTTTTGGTAAGATGGTGGTTATAAACAGCAACCCCTTCTTTTTCAGCTGGTACTACACCTTTTGTATGTCTTTTGGTACTCTACTTTTGGTAGATAGGCACCATATAATCAGAGGAGAGAATTACAAGGACAAAAGATTTATTGTCTTAGGTGTATTTTTTGCTTTGGGCACTTTACTTTATAACTCAGCCCTTCTTTACGCCCCTGTATCTTATGTGGCAGCCATGGAGAGAGTTTCCCTACTTCTTAGCATGGTTTATTCCAGGATTTTTTTGGGTGAGGCTGTTAGTCATTTGCTCCCGGGCGCTTTCTTTATGCTTATAGGTTCATTGCTTCTGAGTATGAGTTTCTAAGTATGAGTTTTTATAAGCTACATAGTTTCTTGATGACTCCTCTATGAGCTTTATCTCCTCTGGCTTTAGGTCTCTGACTATCTTGGCAGGAAGCCCTGCTACTAGCACACCTGATGGTATCTTTTTACCCGGCGTCAGAAGAGCACCAGCTCCTATGATCACATAATCCTCTACTTCTACGCCATCCATAACTATAGCTCCCATCCCTACGAGAATACGGTTTTTGAGTACGCATCCGTGCAAAACTACCCTATGTCCTACGGTGACATCATCACCTATAATGGTAGGATATCTTTCACGAGTCACATGCACTACGCAGTTGTCCTGAATGTTAGTCCTTTTGCCTATTCTTATGTAATGGACATCACCTCTTATGACAGTACCGTACCATACAGAGGAGTCCTCGCCTATTTCCACATCCCCTATCACAACTGCGTTCTCCGAAAGATAGACGGTGGGGTGTATGCGTGGATGTATACCCCCGTATGGCTTTACGAGAGCCACATTAGTCCTCCAAATTGTCAAGTACCTCTATGCACGGAAGAGTATTACCTTCAAGAAGTTCCAAAAAGGCACCACCACCTGTTGAGACAAAATCTATGGAGTTATACACCCCAGCTCTGTGTATGGCGTGATCTGTATCTCCACCACCTGCAATGGTAAGAGCGGAAGAATTAGCCAGCATCTTGGCAGTCTCATAAGTGCCATCTTCAAATCTGTCAAGCTCAAAAGCACCCATAGGACCGTTCCATATTATGGTCTGAGCGTCAGAAATTATTTCTCTAAGCAGAGATACGGATACTGGACCTATATCAAGCCCCATCCATCCTTGGGGTATTTCCTGCCAAGGCACAAGCTTTGTGGGAGTTCTCTCGGAGAGCTCCTTACCCAGCACAAAGTCCACAGGAAGATAAAATTTTACTCCCAGCTTTTTGGCAATCTCCATTATGTCTCTTGCGGTCTGTAAATAGCTTTCTTCCACTATAGAACTTCCCACCTCGTATCCCATAGCCTTTATGAAGGTAAAAGCCATGGCACCACCTACAAATATCTTGTCCACCCTTTTGAGCAGGTTCTTTATTATACCTATCTTAGAAGATACCTTCACACCTCCCAGCAAGGCAACCACAGGCCTTTGGGGATTTACCATGGCTTTTTCAAAGTAGGATATTTCCTTCTCAAGGAGAAAACCCATAACTGCAGGCTTGAGAATTTTAGGTACTGTATAAACAGAAGCATGCTTTCTGTGGCATGTACCAAAGGCATCACTTACATAAACCTCTCCTAAACTTGCAAGTTCTCTCGCAAAGCCCTCGTCGTTTTCCTCTTCCTCTTTATGAAACCTTAGATTTTCAAGGAGCACAACATCTCCTTCCTTCATCTTATCCACTAATGCCTTCACACCAGGACCCACGCAGTCCTCAGCCATTATCACATCCTTGTTTAAGTATCTTGAGAGCCTTTTGGCAACAGGAAGTAAGCTGTACTTCTGGTCTTTCCCCTTAGGTCTTCCCAGATGCGACATAAGTATGACCTTAGCTTTTGCATCCAGCAGATACTCAATAGTAGGGAGAGATGCCCTTATTCTCGTATCATCCTCTATATTCCCCTGCTGGTCTATAGGTACATTAAAATCAACCCTGACAAGTACCCTTTTACCAGAAACATTTATATCCCTTAGTTTCTTCTTTCTGAGCACCATGTCAAAAGTCTAAGTCTATATCTTCGTCATCAAGTTCCACGCTTTGGTCGGATGTAAAAATACCTCTTAAGTTCATGGCTATATTCTTTAAGGTTTCAAGATAGTAAAGCACATCTTCGTAAATGTGCATCTGAGCTTTGTATTTGCTAACATCTTCGTAAGATAACTTCTTTGTCTTGAGAAGTTTTTTGACAGCAAGTCTTGACATGTAAGCTCTTGAAAACTTTTCCTGCCACTCTTTCCAAAAATCCTGAGTGTTCACAGGGCTTTTGACTATAAAATACTCAAGATTGGACATCTCTTCCAAAAGCTGGACATCAAGGGGAGTGTTTTTCATAGATTACCTCCTTATTATCATTATAACCCAAAAGTTCTCTTAGCTTTTTTGCTGGGTCTGGACTTTTCATAAGAGTTGTGCCTATCAGAAAGGCATCAACACCTAAGCTCTCAAGCTCAACCACATGCTCTCTTTGACTTATACCACTTTCCGCAATTATATAACTTGCTCCCATGCTTCTTATCTGGGGTGCAAGCCTTTTGGATAGGTTCATATCCACCTTGAGGGTGTCCAGGTCCCTATTGTTTATACCTATGACCTTTGCACCCGCCTTGATGGCTCTTTCTCCTTCCTGAAGACTAAAGACTTCCACAAGAGGGGTTAAAGAGAGCTCATAGGCGTAATCTATAAGATCCTTAAGAAGTGAGAAATCAAGTATTCGTGCGATCAAAAGCACAGCGTCCGCACCAAAGGCTTGGGCTTCCTCTATCTGCACAGGGTCTATGATAAAGTCCTTTCTGAGTAAAGGAAGTCTTATTGTCTGCCTTACTTGATATAGGTCTTCAAGAGAGCCATTAAAGTAGGTTTGGTCTGTGAGGACAGATACCGCTATGGCACCTGCACTCTCGTATATCTTTGCCTGATGAACCACGGAAACTTCCCTTATCTTACCTTCTGACGGAGAGGCTTTTTTAATTTCCGCTATGATCTTGGTACCTTCCACGCGCATGGCAGACTCAAAGGGTAGAACATCCTTTCTTTTTGGAAAATCCGAGCGCCTCTCTTTTGCCCTCTTTACCTCTTCCTTTTTCCTCTCCAGTATGCTTTCAAGAAAGCCCATTAAGGATAAACTCTCCTGTAAGATTTTCCTTCCTTTTTATATATGGCTTCAACACCAAAACCGCTTTTGAGAAGTTCATCATATATACTCTTTGCCTTTTGGTAGCCTCTAATAGCCATTACCACACCACACCGAGGGTCTATTTCGTCGGGTATAGGTATGAGTTTTGCTCTACCTTTAAGGAATTTCTCCGCTCTTGTACCTTCAGATATGGCACTAAAGGTTATAAAATGGTCAGGTTTTTTTGTGAAAGGATTCAATTGCATGAGTATGTGCCTTATGTGTAATTTTACACCCAAGGCATGAAACTTTATCCAATACCAAAGGGATGGTTCAGCTCCAACAGAGCTCTTTCTTATCTGAACTATCACTCTGTTATCTTCCTTTTTGATACTTAAAATCTCGTTGCCCGTTTGCATACACCAGTTTCTTATGTCCAGTTCAAAACCAGGGTCTGTAGAAATTACAGTGAGCACATCTCCTTCGCTCAGTCTTTTTATATGCTCTGAGGTCATTACTACAGGTAGGGGACACATAAGGCCAGAAAGATCAAGAGTCTTTGCTTGGTATTGTTCTCCAAGGCTATTCATGAGACCACCTCACACCGCAAGTTTGATAGTGTCCTTTTTAACATTATCATCAAAGCCAACTATATATAAATTTAGCAGTTTAGCAGACTTTTCAAGGGTGTTTGTCAGCTCTTTATCGTAAAGTTCAAAGAGTGTGTTGAAGTAAAAGACCACATAAGCTGAACCCTTTTCAAAAAACACAGGTACATACAGAGCTAAACTTTCCTTATCTAAGAGTGCGTCCTTACTCTGTATGTCCCCTTTAGCAATTATGGCTATTTTCTTGAGGGAAAACCTTTCCTTTATGTGCGTGAGAAATTCTTCCGGGGACTTATCCTCTATAGCTCTATCAAGTAAAAAAGACAGATACTCTCTTTCTTTAGCTTCTTTTTCAAACCTTGAGAGATTTTTGGAAAGTTCCCTATAGGATGTCCTAAGTTTTTTAATGTAGTGCCTCTCTTTTCTTATACTGTCAACAAGGTCAGGAGATACAGCGGAAAGGAAGAGTGCAAAAAGCAGAGGAATATAAAGAGTGCTGGATAATCCACCTACAAGTAAAAGTGTGAGAACACAAGCCCAAAACAGAAAAAGAGAAACCGCTGGCAATCTATTTACATAAAATACTGCAGGCGCAAGTAAAGAAAGAGTGCTAATAATATCATGGGTAAAAAAAGCAAGAGGTGGTAGCATGATAAGGTCAACGAACCTTTTTATGTTTCTGGTCTTTGTGGGATAAAGGAAAGGCAGTATGGATAAGCTTACATACACTGTGGTAAGAAAAACAATGATGGCTTTTTGCTCTGTGGGTTTTTTAAAGGCGGACATGATAAACATCAAAGCGATCAAAAGCCTAACTGTTAGAAGTACTAGGTTTACATCCCTTAGCACATTAATATTTTAAGGAACTTCCTTTACTTTTGGTTCTTCTTGTTCCATCTTTTTGAGTATGTCAGGATCCACTATCCCTTTAAGTTCGTCTTCTTGCTTTGCACTGCACACACCTTGAGTACCATCAACAAAGTACATGGGTGTAGGACAGTTAACTAAAACTACACCTTCGGGGACTGGAAAGTCTTCATTGGGATACATAAAGGCGGCAACAGACATAAAGTCAAGCCATATGGGTAAGGCTACTTTTGCTCCTGCCATACCCCTACCCATACTTCTTTTCATGTCATAACCCACCCACACACCAGTAACTATATAAGGTGAGAATCCAACAAACCACGCATCCATATAATCGTTGGTAGTGCCTGTCTTTCCTGCTATTATCCTTCCAAAAGAGCTGGCAGATACCGCTGTTCCCTCAAGGACAACAGCTCTAAGCATATCCACAAGTACTCTTACTTCTTGGGGTGGAAGCACTTGCTCACATTTGGGCTGATGACTTTCTATTACCTTTCCATCAGGAGATACTATTTTTTCTATAAAGTAAGGTTGACACTTTTTGCCCAAGTTGGCAAAAGCTTGGTAAGCGGAGGTAAGCTCAAGGGGTGTGACTTCTATACTACCCAAAGCCATGGAATAATAGGGTTTTAGTTCAATTCCCAAGTCTCTGCCTACCTGTATAGGCATGTCAAAACCTATTTCAGAGAGAAGGTTCACGGTTGCAGTGTTTATACTTTTTGCGAGAGCTGTCCGGAGAGTAACAGTACCGTATTCCTGACCTTCGTAATTTTTGGGTGTCCACTCCTTTCCCGTGGAAGGATCATAGAAACTCTTGGGTGTAGCGTCTATTGTGGATACCTGCGTATAACCCTTCATGAGTGCAGCAAGGTATATGATGGGCTTTATGGCAGAACCTGGCTGGCGCTTTGAATAAACCGCTCTGTTATAGGGGCTTCTCAGATAGGAGTATCCTCCTACCATGGCTCTTATGGCACCCGTTTTTGCGTCCAAAGAAACAAGCGCACCTTCTAAATCTGGTAGTACCTCCGCACTGACCTCTGCTTTCTTTCCTTTCTTTACAAACCTAACAAGCACATAATCTCCTTTCTCCACTGGCATTTGATTTATTTGCACATTAAACTGGTAGTCCTTTACTTCCACCTTTAGGTCTTGGCTGTTTACTTCTAAGACCTTGCCTATGTAAACTTTTCCAGGCTTTAGCTCCACTTTCTGTTCTTGGTACCTTTTTTGAACCTCGTAAGGATCATCTGGCAAAAAGGGTATGCCGTTAGCCTTTGCCACCCTCATTACACCCCTCTTTAGAGCTTCCCGCGCGTGCGCCTGAAGGTCTCTGTCTATGGTAGTATACACCTTATATCCACCTGCCAAAATGGCTTCCCCATAATTCTCCACAAGGTAATCCTTGACATAGTCAAGGAAGTAGTCCATACCGTAATATCTGTTTTCTAACTTGACCTTTATGGGCATAGAAGAGTAGCGTTGTAGCTCTTCTTGGGTTATGTAGCCATCTTCGTACATTCTCTGAAGTACATAGTTCCTGCGTTCTTTGACCTTTTCGGGATTTCTAAAGGGATTGTATTTGGTGGGAGCTTTAGGAAGTCCTGCTAGAAGCGCCGCTTCATCAAGGGTGAGGTCCTTCACATGTTTTCCAAAGTATATCCTTGATGCCGCCTCAACACCGTAAGCACCCTGTCCAAGGTATATGTAGTTTAGGTACATCTCAAGGATCTTGTCCTTACTGAAAGTCCTCTCTATTTTTATAGCCAAAAGCATCTCTTTGAGCTTTCTTTTGAAGCTTTTCTCAGGAGTGAGGAATAAATTTCTCGCAAGCTGTTGAGTTATAGTGGATGCCCCCTGCGCTATTTCCCTCTCTCTTAAGTTGGCTATCAAAGCTCTAAGGACTGCGACGGGATCAATACCAAAGTGCCTGTAAAAGTTCCTGTCTTCTGCAGATATAAAAGCTTCTCTTACATAAGGTGGAATGTCTTTTAAGGGCACATAGTACCTTCTTTGAACTGCTACATCTCCAAAAACTCTACCTTTATAGTCATAAATCAGCGTGGCTTCTGGAGGTTTCCAATCCTTTAGCTTCTCCACAGAAGGAAGATCAAAGGAAAGCACAAATATAGCAAAAAGAGTAAGTACAAAAAAGGCACCAAGGAGTAAAACTAAAAACCTACGCACCTATTACATTATATTCTTATCTCCAGGTATCTTGCTGGCAAGGTATAAAAGTTCGTAAAGGATACCACTTAGTCCCATAGTATAATCACCATGACTCCTTCTTAGCTTTATGTATAGGTTTTTCTTCTTCTGCCAGAGTTCTAATTTAGCGTAAGGTGTTTGGAATGACTCGCTTTCGTATTGAGAAAGAGCAAGGATTGTAAGCAAAAACAAACTTTTCTTTTCCATATAGACCTCGTCCTTCTCCCACCCTGGACCTTCCGTTGAAAAAACTTGAAGGGCAGAATGGTAAAACCACTCACCATTTAAAGAAAGTTGGTCATTGTTCTTGGGGTCTGCTGGTTTTAGTGCTATGCTTACAGTATGTTTTTGGGTGTTTATTTTTAACTCTTTTTTGAGATTTTCAAATTCGCTGGTGTAAATCACAAAACAGTCCTCAGATGCCTTCTCCGAAATATAGGCAATAGGTATCTCGTCATACTCTACAAAAATACTTTGTTTTCTTATTCTTTCCTCCTGAGAAGACCTGCTTATTATGTCATTTATAAATGATTCCTCTTTTTTGCTTGCGGTTATAAAGCAAAACCTTTTGTTGTTTCCCACCCTATCTTCTATCCACTTGATTATCCTATCCCTTTCAAAATCAACTCCACCGGCAAGCACTATAAACTTGTCATCTATTTCAATCCTTACCTTACTACCTTTTATGTGCACAAGGTATGCTTCGTAAAGGTAATGTCTGAAAACTTTCTGATTATTAGGATTGAATCTCTCATAACAAAAGCCCGCAGAAGGCTTTTCAAGAATTACATAAACTGTCAATTCCTCTGGCACCTTAAAGTCCTCAAAATCAAACTCAAGACTCTTGAGGTCTTTCATAAGGCTTATAAAAAGGTTTTTGTAAATACCTTGTATTCCACTAACCTTACCCTCTCCGTATTTAACAAAATTATTTATGGTTTGCTTGTTCAAAGTTTGTACTGGCAAGCTGAAAAAGTCGTAAGCAAGGGAAAAGTGGTCCCAAAAAGGATAGCTACCGTTTGCCTCACGCACATCCGTATCAAGAAGCAGAAGGATAGCATGAGGTTTTTTCCTTTCCTTTGACAGTTCTACAAATCCCTTTAGCCTTGCTATAAAGTAAAGCAAATCAAATAGCAAAATTTTTGATTCATGAAGCCCTAATTCACCCTTTGAGTAATCTATCTTTTTTAGCTCCTCAAAGTGGGGTATAAGGTGGTCAAGGCTAAACTTCTTGTTTATGCTTAGCTTAATCCCTCCCGTAAATTTTTGATACTCTTCTATAGCTTTTTCAAAACCTTTTTTAAAGCCTTCTAACTTTTCTTCCAGGCTTTTTTCGTAAAATACAAAAACCTCAACTTCTTTCTCTGGAATGCTGAAAACTCCATAGCTCAGCTTACCCTCCACCTGCTGTCCCTTTTGAACAAAAACACCAACAGTTTTATCTTTTCTTCCTCCTTTTAAAAGCTCTTTGAGAACTTCCTTCCAATCCCTTCGGAGCCTTTCTAAGAATTTCTCATCACACGCTTTATTAAGTAAGTCTTTTAAAAGTTTTTCTTCTATAGCATACTTCACATCTTCCCACAGGCTTTTGCTATACCGTTCTATCTCTTGAAGAAGTTCGTCAGGCGTTTTTTCTCTTCTAAAAAGTCTTGCTCTGCTTAAAAGTATAGCATTCTCAAAGGTGGAAAAGTCAAAAGGTGCAAGACAACTCAACAGTTTGGATATGGGTGGGCTTTTAAAATCACCCGGAGCAAGATCACTCTCAAGCCTCTCTGAAAAAGAAATAACAGCATGGAGGTAGCTTTTTACTTCATTGTCGTTGGTTAAGTCTTTCCAAAGCCTAAGAAGTGTTTTTCTAAGTTCCCATACCTTTTCCTTACTTAGTTTTTCCTCACCTGTTTCTGGTGGTGTAATAAGCCTTAAAAACACAAGCCCAGAGCTTTTGCTGAATTTTCCGTATGTAGAAACCTCACCCGCTCTTATATGCATGTATTTATCTTTTCTTTGCCTGTAGAAGAAAGCGTTCCTGTCTTTTTTAAAAAGCTCACGAGGTTTATACCACAAAACCTTATCCTTGAGGTAAATAGCTTGACCTTTTAGTTTGTACTCTTTTTTTTCTATAAACTCATTAAACTCTTTTTGTAAGGTTTGCCAGTCCTTAGGGTTTTTTATGAGTTTGTCAAGCAGTATAGCCAAGCCTTCCCTTAGGTTGTCTTCAACAGGATAGAAAAAACCTGCATATACAAAGTTTTTACTTGGTGTAAGTCCCTTTGAAAAAAATTCCATACATTCCAATTTTTCCCGTGCACTTAATTCAAACCCGCTCATTACGATCCCTCCAAAAGCCCTTTTATAAATTCTACAGGAAACTTTACAAACCTTCCACTTAACACTTCAGTGTAGGGGTAATCTTCTGTTAAAGTGATACAGGCATATTCATTTCCACCCACATCGCCAACATAACACTTGGTCATTGGTTCTACAGTTCCCATAAGTACATCTGCACCACCTCTTCCTATCCTTCCTTTTACCTTAAACTCCACCTTCTCTTTGGGTTTTAAGAAGTGCCTTACCAACACCAACGCATATACGGGTACAAGCACGGGAACTTGGTCTTCTTGTCCTGGTAAAAGCTTCCCCATCATCTCTTGCAACTCTTTAGTTTTGTCTTCGTTGTGCTTTTCAAGAATAGGTTTTAGCTTTTCTACGAGCTCTTCCGCTTTCCTCCTTTTTTTGGCATCAAAGCTTGAACGAAGCTTTTGTCTACTAAAGAGCAAATAAGGATGAAAGTAGTTTTCATAAGAGCCTATTTTTAAGTTCACCACGCTTACAGAGAGAGCCTTAAGGAGAGTTTCCCTGAGCTCGTCAAGGTCCTTGTCTTTTTCTATCTGATATAGACCATCTATGAAGTTAAGCACACCTTCAATTTCAGAGATACTGTTGGGTATATAGTAAGTTTTGTATTGGTTAGGTAAAGGCACAAGCACAGTTCCATCAGAGCTTTTAAGAAACTGCTGTATTATTCTTGAAATTACAAAGTCCAGTTCAAGCCTTTGTTCTATACTGTGTTTTCTGTAAAGCAATTCAATTACTTGTCCATCTACCTTTTCCTCGTCAAGGTATTCCTCAATATGATCCAGTATGTATTCGGTAGTAGGCGGTATCACATATATAAGGTGCAGAGTTTTTGTTTCTTGCTCTGTTTTTTTGTCTCCCCTTGCTCGGGATATGGATTGGATTAGTTCCACAAGATTGTTCTCTATGCCCCAGTCGTAGATGACTGCGTATATGTGATTTACTGGTTTATGCTCCCTGCTCAGGTCTATGCCACGAGATATGGCGGAAGTAGAAAGGATTATGTCCTGGTGCCCTTTATTTATACTCTCCTGACTTTTCCTTGAGTCCGCTGTAGCTACGAGAGTTTCAAAGCCTTTACTTTTTAGTTCTCTTTCAAGCTCAGCTAAGTCATCTTTGTTCTGAATGAACATAAGAGCTGTGCTTTTCTCTTTGTCAGTAAATGTTCTTTCTACGATCTGTGCAAGCTTACAGATAAGCTCTTTTCTTCTTTCTTCAAGTTTTGTTTTTTCAAGAAACACAAACCTTCTTACTAAATTCATCTTCGGAGAAGGGTATCCGTGCTTGGCAAAGCAATAGAGTTTTATGCCTTTGTATTCAAAAGACATTTCCTGTTTAAATTCTGTCAGTACTATCGCACTGGGTATAACTTCAAACCTTTCATACTCTTTCAAAAGCTTTTCAAGAAGTGCTGGTGTGTATCCGTTAGCATCAAAAATGTAAAGATTAGCTCTTCCCCCTTTTTGTTCTATTTCCTCTAATAACTTCAAAAGTTCCCCTACGGCAAAAAGACCATTCTGGTGTCCTAAAAACTCATCAAGTATAAAGTGGAAGGTATAGTTCTCACGAATTCGTCCCGACAGAAGATAATCCTTAATGTGCTCCGTTGTGCTTCTTCCTACATGTGTGTTTACTATAGCTTGCTGTGTCAAAAAAGCCCAAATAAAGCGTCTTCCATCTTTTGTAGTGGCACTTTTAACTTTGTCTACTGTTCTTCTTATTATGCCGGACTGAAAAGAAATATCTTGAGCTGTATCTCCCTTCATTTTTACCTTCTTGGCTCTTTCAGTTTCAGCAGTAGTCTTTTTTTCATAAATAAGCTCTAAATCCCGTCTTTGTGTTGCTTTTAAGGTTTGATATTCTCTATCTACAAGCACCTTGCGGGTTGCAAAGTAAAAAACTATGTGATTTCCTTCCAAGTTAAGTATCAAATCTCTTGTTTGGGAAGTTTTTCCGCTCCCTGCAGAATGAAGAAGACATATGGCTTTAACGGGCTGATCCAACTGTAAAAACCACTCGAGTCTTTCCTTCACATCCTTCCTTGCCTGCTCTATGGGGTCTGGTTCTATATCTAATACTTCCTCTTCTCTTCTCTTCACTTCTTGAATAAGGTCCTCTATTTTTTCCTGAGTTTCTTTGATTAGTCTGCTTATTCTTGCTTTTGAGGTGGCGTCTACTTCTTCATACTCCCAGGTTTTTTCTCTTATTTTATCGTATAGCTCTCTAACTTTTTCTCTATAAGGTTCTAAACTATTTCCTTCAAGGTAAAAGCGAGCAACAAATGGCTCCGCAAGAGGGTAAAGCAAAGAAAGACAAACTTCTTTTAGATCTTCTCTTGGGTTCTCAGAAAGGTAATCCACCGCATAGGAAAGAACTTGCAAAAAGCCTTTTAGCTCTGTTGACGCAGATTTAAGGGTAAGTAGCTTGTCTTCAACATTGAGAACATTTCGCACAAACCTTTCAAAGTTTAGCTCTCCCAAAGATAGATTAACTGGAAGACCATAGACTTTGTAAGGGATACTATCTTCCTTGGTAGTGAAAAGCTTATTTATTCTACTGTATGCACCAGCCAGCTTAAAATCAACAACATAAAGCGTGTCGTCCGCTACAAAGAGCAAGTCTGTGTTGTGATATATACCTGCCTTTAAGCTCTCTTCACCTATGTGATACTTTATAAGCTCTAGTTTTTTAAGCTTTTTCTGATAAAAATATCCTTCGTAGTAGCCGGTAAGGAAAAGAAATAAGAGGTAGTTATGCAAAGAGTTTTCATGTCCTAAGGCTGTTAGTTCTTTTGGAGGGTTTTCCGTAGGTTCAAAAGGTATGTTTCTTTCAAGGAGTTCCAGAGCAGGAAGGCAGGCATGCTTTCCTTCAAGACTTTCTATCTCTCCTCTTAACTTCGCAAAAACCTGCTTTTGCTTAAAACTATCGTAATCTTCAACTCTGTCCTTTAAAAAGCCAAGCTTAAAAGCACACTCAAAAACAAGCCCTAAAAAGCTTACCTCCCACTTCATGGCTTTTTAATTATTTTATAGCGATAAAATACTATATTGCTTTGAATGTAAGTTTAAGACTTCCTGAAGAGTATTACAGACAGGTCAGAGAGCATCTAAAAGGTATGGGTTTTCAGGAACGAGAAGTTCCGCATGCTCTGTGGTCTGTGTGTAAAGAAGGCACATGTGCAACTCTTTATCCTTCTGGGGCTTTGCTTCTGCAAGGAAAAGAGAGCAAGCATCTTGCGGACTTTATCCTTTCGTTGATAGAAACACCTCAGAATGTGATGGTGGGCTGTGATGAGTCAGGAAAAGGAGATGTGTTTGGACCTTTAGTGGTTTGTTGTGTAGTAATCTTCCCATCTTCTTATAAAAAAGTACTTTCCATAGCTCCCAAGGATTGTAAACTTCTTAAAGATGAAGAACTCTGTAAAAAGGTAGAAAGTCTCTCTGGGTTAGTTGATGCACGGTGCATAATTTACGAGCCAGAGCTTTTGAACGAGCTTTACGAAAGGTTTAAAAACTTAAACAGGATATTAGACAGAGCTTACAGTGAGCTTATAAAAAGCTTGGAATATAATGTTAAAATACGCATAGATGCCTATTCCTTGCGTAATCCTTTTGGAAGCACAGTTATCTTTGAACCAAAAGGTGAAAGGGACATAGCGGTATCCGTAGCAAGCATGTTTGCAAGAGCTAAGTTTTTAGAGTGGTTAAAGCAATATGACCTTCCAAAGGGTGCCAGTAAATCAGTTATGAAAGTAGCCAAAGAGATGTTCCAGAAAGACCCAAAGAGGGCTAAAAAGCTCATAAAAACCTTTTTCTTAGACTGACCAAAAGCCTCCAGAAAACAAAGAGAAGAAATAGGATTACCATGCAAAGGATCACAGCACCACTTGGAGGTATGTCTAACTCTAAGGACAGAAAAATACCTACGAGAGTGGCAAGGAAAGAAACGCAAACAGATACTGCAAGCGTAGAGAGAAAAGAAGTAGAAACAAGAAGTGCAGTCATAGGCGGTATGGCTATAAAGGAAGAAGCCAATATAAGCCCTACCGCTTTTATTGCAAATACTATATTTGCAGAAGCCATTCCAATGAGCAAGTAATTTAAAGTTCTGACTTTAACACCCCTCAAAACTGCTATCTCCTCATTAAAGCTGATAAGGAGCAGTTTCCTGTAATAGACATACACAAAGATAAGACTAAACAAGCAAACCAAAACAGAACTCAAAAGCTCCCTATCAGAAACAGTCAGTATACTACCAAAGAGATACGAGTAAATATTACTGCCAAGATTTTGAGTAATGCCTAAGATAATGATTGCGAGTGCCACACCTAAAGAAAAAAACAGCGATATAACAGTGTCTGCAGGTAGCCCCTTTCTTTCTATGAGAAACTGAATGGCTAAACCTGATATTACAGTATAAAAGAGAGTAAAGACCATAGGGTCTGTGTTGAACAAGATAGCCAAAGCTATACCCCCAAAAGCTGCGTGAGAAAGTCCCGCCCCCAAAAGAGACAACCTCTTCATAAGTAAAAAAACACCCATAAGTGAGGTGGAGATACTTATGAGGAGTCCGCTTAGGATACCTTTCCACAAAAAGGTATAATCTAAAAGTGTCATGTCAGTGAAGCCGGTAAAGTTCTTTTAGCATGCCTTTTAGCTCTTGAGCCTTCACCAGTTTGCACTCTTGCATACCCAAGCATAGGATCCTGCTTGCATTTCTGAGCACAAAACTCACATCGTGGGATACTACAACTACAGTTTTCGTTTTGCTTATTTCCTTTAGTATGTTCTCTATGTGCTCTTGAGCGTGTATGTCAAGGCCTGTGAGAGGTTCATCAAGGAGAAGAAGGTCTGGGTTTGTAGTAAGGGCAAGGGCAAGAAGCACCCTCTGTTGTTGACCACCAGATAGTTTTATAAATTGTTTATTCAGCAGATCCTCAAGGTGAAGGTAGGCTATAATCCAACCCACTTTCTCTTTTGGCGCTACAGCTTTAAAAAGCTCACCTACCGTTCCTGTAAAGGCTCTTTCTACATAGAATCTTTGGGGGACATATCCAACCCTTTTCCAATCTTTGAAGGTGCGCAAGTCTTCCCCAAACAGCTCTATCTTGCCTCCTATGGGTTTCAAAAATCCAAGAATTAACCTAAGAAGAGTTGTTTTTCCAGAGCCGTTGGGACCCAAAATACCAAAAAACTCCCCTTCAAATACTGAAAAGCTAAGGTTATCTATAATAGGCTCTTCTTGTCTGTAGTAAAAGGTGAGATTGCTGACCCTTATCACTTCCTTGGATGGCATTGTAGTCCCTCTTTTAAACTTCTAAGGTTTCTTTCCATTATACTAAAGTAGTTGTCGGAAGGTTCTTGAGGAAAAAGGGAGGAGTTAAGGAAAAGCACCTTGGCACCTGTTTGGTTTGCTATAAAGTTTGCTACCTTTTCATCCTGTCCTATTTCTGCGAATATGTACTTTATACCCTCGCGCCTTATGGTTTGTATTATGAGTTTTATTTGAGAAGGCTTTGGTTCCTCCTCTGCATGAACACCTGTCAAGCTGACGGTTTTGAGGTTATAATCTTTTGCCAGATAATCCCAAGCTCTGTGCGTGGTTATGATGATCCTATGCTCGCAGTTTTTTAAAGTCTCTTGGTATTTTCTGTCCAGCTCTTTGAGTTTTTGCATGTAGCTGTTATACCTACTCTCATAATGGACTCTTTCATTAGGCTCCCATTTTATAAGCGCAGAATTTATGTTCTTTACAACCATCATGTACCTTTTGGGAGATAGCCATACATGTGGGTCTGGAAAGTTTCCGTACTTTATCAGATCTATCCCCTGATTTAAAAAAACCAGCTTTCCCTTGGGAAGCTCCGTAAGAAGGTACTTTTCCCAATTTTCTACTCCTAAGGAAAACACTAAGTTTGCTTCTGCAAGCTTTTTGATGTCTTTGGGTGTCAGTTCATACTCGTGAGGGTCTGCCTGAGACTTTATTAGCAGTTCCACGCGGTGTCTTTCACCCACTATATACTTGAGAGGATAGTAAACGGGGTAAGTAGTAGCTATAAGCTCCTTTGAAAAAGCTAAGCTCAGGACAGACAGTAAAAGGAAAAGAGTTTTTAACATGCATGTAATTTTATCACACTAAGTCTTTAAAGCCCCGCTTCTTCAGGTGAGGAGTGTTTTATGCAAGTTTTTCCTTCACACACTAAGAGGCCATCTATTTCTTTCTTGAGAACCACCTTAAAGGGTCTAAAGGCACGAAGAGCTCTTTCAAAATGTTCTGAGGTCTCTACCTTAAAAATGCCTTTCAGAAAAGCGTACAAGCTAAGAAGGTAGGAGTGAGATGCCATAGGGATTTCTCTGATGAATTTGGAAAAAGCCATCAAGTTCTTTTCCGCAAGCTCTCCGTATTTGGTATCACCAAGTATTGCCTCAAGTAGCATAAGCACATAAGGTGCGGTGCCATTTGCTGATTGTGTAGGTGTGTCCTGCAGAGGTTTGGTTTTAACTTCAAGAAGTCCTTCTCCGCCTTTTTGTCTATCAAAAAATCCCCATCCTTGCTCATCCCAAAAGAGCTCTATGGCTCTGTCTATAAGTTCCTTAGATGCCTGCAAATAGGTGGCTTCTTGGGTTAATTCAAAAAGGGATAAAAGCCCATAGGACAGAAAAATATAGTCCTCAGAGTAGCCTTCCACATTCTCTGCGTGCCAAAGCTGACCTTCTTGGTATCTTTCCTTTAGCAATCTGTTTGCAGTTTTTTTAGCCATATTCAGAGCCCAACTATCTCCAAAAACTTTATAGTACACGCACAGAGCGTCTATCATAAGTCCGTTCCAGTTGGTGTAAATGGTTTTGTCCACATAAGGCATCTCTCTATTTTCTCTGTAGCGAAGGAGCTTTGTTTTCAAGCTTTTGATAACATCTTTGACCTTTTCTTCGGACACATTTAAGGCTTTTGCCACTTGCTCTGGTCTTAGGTTCATGTAGAGCACCATCTTACCTGAATGCATACTCCGAGTTCCAAAGTGTAGCCTCGCTATTTTGAGCTCTTCTGGGTCTAAGATGGATTCCAGTTCTTGATCAGTAAAGGTATAGTATCCGCCTTCATCCAAAATTCCTATATCTGCATCCTGAGAAGCATAAAACCCACCCTCTGGGTCTGAACCGTACCTTTTGTAATACTCTACTATTCCTTCCGCAATGTATCTGTATAGGTCATCTCCAAAGACTTGGTAAGCTAAAGAATACAGCCTCAAAAGTTCTGCGTTATCGTACAACATCTTTTCAAAGTGGGGTATGTGCCAATCATCGTCCGTGGAGTATCGGAAAAAACCTCCCAGCAGATGATCATAAACACCACCCTTTGCCATGGCTTCCAAGGATACACTTAAGGCTCTTTTGACCAGCTCCTCTTTAGTAAAGTAATGGTGGTATAGGAGGAGTTCAAAAGCTTTAGCGTGGTGAAACTTGGGAGCATTACCTATACCACCCTTTTGGTAGTCTATAGATGAAAGTAGAGCACCCATACCTCTTATGAGAAGGTCCTCGTCCAAAAAGTCTTTAAAATTTGTAGAACTAAAAGCCTGAAGCTCTCTAAAGATATGCTCTGCTGATCTTACGATCCTATCCCTGTCCTCCTTCCAAAGCTGAGCTATTCTTAAAAGCAGGGACTTAAAGCCAGGCCTTCCCCAACGGTCTTCGGGTGGGAAGTAGGTACCGCCAAAGAAAGCTTTACCTTCTGGTGTGAGAAATACCGTCAGGGGCCAACCGCCAGCACCAGTTAGAGCTACAACTACTTCCTGATACCTTCTATCTATATCTGGCCTTTCATCTCTGTCAACCTTTATGGCTACAAAGTGCTCGTTTATTATCTGGGCTATCTGAGGGTTTTCAAAGCTTTCCTTTGCCATCACATGACACCAATGACACCAAACACCACCTATGGAGAGCAGTATAGGTTTGTCCTCTCTTTTGGCTTTCTCAAAAGCCTCTTGGCACCACTCGTACCAATCCACAGGCTGATGTGCTGACTTTCTAAGGTATGGACTTTTGGCATTTACTAATCTGTTAGGCATAATCTAATAAGTTAGGCAAATTAGTTTTCACTGCATGAGGTAATCAAAGTTCACTTTTAAGACATTTCCCTTGTCATCTTTTATGTACACATTGATAGAGTATAAGCCTTTATCTGACATTTGGAACCATCCACCGTAGTTGTCTCCGTACTGATGGGGGTATTTGGTAAGGGGTTTCCTCTCCGCTCTTAGCAGAGGAGATCTAACTTCCGCTTCAACAGTATAGTTAGACAAGTACTTAATGCTACCCTTTTCCTCCCTCCACAAGGCTACAGCAAGGTGGTGTGTATCGTAAGCCTTTGGCTCTCCATGACTTTTTACCAAAAGCTCATAAGCTCTCGGAAAGGCACTTTTTAACTCTTGAATACTCATCACACCTATGCTTACATTCATGTTAGTTAGTCTTTTGGTCAGAGGTGTTTTAAGTATCTCATCCTCTTGAGCGTAAGCTAAAGATATAAGGAGAAAGATTAAGAGGAACCACTTTGTTCTCATCTCTCCACCTCCTACACCTTACTAATATACTCAACAAACATTTTTAATGCAATTAGAACTTTATTCCTTTTGTATAAGCGTGCCTTATATAAACTTTTTCTGAACTGATAAATTTGTGTTATAATGATGGTGTTATGGAGCATGTTTACCTTGGTATAGTTGCTATGGTGATATCGCTTGGGCTTATCTTGTTTGCAGGCAAGCCTTCAATAAGGCCTACAAAGTTTCAGGCTCTATGGGAAGGATACTTGAGATTTGTAAGAAACATGCTTCTTGAAAATGCTGGACAGGAAGGATTAAGGTACACACCTTTCATTGCCAGCATAGGGCTTTTTGTGTTTTTCTCCAACCTTTTAGGCATGGTGCCAGGACTTGAAGCTCCAACCGCTAATGTGAACACGAACTTAGCTTTAGCTCTGTGCGTTTTCCTACTTTATAACTTTGAGGGTTTTAGACTGCATGGGATAGGATACCTCAAACACTTCATGGGACCTAATCCTTACCTTGCACCCGTTTTTTTCCTTATAGAGATCATCTCTCACCTTGCCAGACCCATAACCCTTACTCTGAGGCTTTTTGCTAACATGAAGGGTGGAGCTCTGTTGCTTTTGGTACTTGTTAGCCTTGTGATAAAAAACCCCTTTACCATGGCTGTATCACCTTTGCTACTTTTGTTTATCATAGCCATAAAGTTCTTGGCGATTTTTATACAGTCTTATATATTCATGATACTTTCTGTAGTTTATCTTTCTGGTGCAGTTTCTCATGAGGGACACTGACATGAAAAACTCAGTAGAGGAGGTTTGATATGAAGGCAAGATTGCTGATGCTAAGCACACTTTTGGCTACGGGAGTTGCCCTTGCTCAGGAACCCACTCAGGGTACAAGCCTAAAAGAAGGCCTCATGTACTTGGGTGCTGGATTAGCCATAGGTCTTGCAGCTTTGGGAACGGGTATAGGAATGGGACACGCGGTCAGAGGTACACAAGAGGGTACAGCAAGAAACCCAACAGTGGGGGGAAGATTACAGACGGTTATGTTCATAGGCTTAGCTTTTATAGAAACGCTCGCTCTTTATGCTCTGCTTGTAGCCATAATACTTCTCTTTGTTAAGTGAGGAGTTTATAGATGGCAACTCAAAGGAACATAACAAGAATATCTAATCTCAAAAGAAAGCGCAAGAGCGGATTTCTCGCAAGGATGTCCACCAAAAGCGGAAGGAAGATAATAAAAAGAAGAAGGCAGAAAGGTAGAAAGAGACTTGCCCCTTGAGAAAAGCGTGTGTGTTGCTCTTAAGATTTTGGCAGGGGGTTATTTCCCCCCTTTACCCACCCTCTTGCAAGTATCATCCTACATGTTCAGAGTACGCTATCCTTGCTGTTGAAAAGTACGGCGTGCTAAAAGGGATGCTAAAGGCTCTCTGGAGAATCATAAGGTGTAATCCTTTTTCAAAGGGAGGTGTTGATTACCCTTGATGGAGAAAGATCATATAGACTTCAAAAGGCTTTTTATCCTAATGCTTGTCATAACTCTTTTTATGTTTGCCTTTGAGCTGTATACATACTACTTCTCACCCAAAGAGAACCCCACTACTCAGGTTAAGAAAGAAACGCCCCAAACTACCCTGCCCCAGCTTATGCTGGGAAGCACAAGGGAATCCCAAAAACCTGTAAATGTCCAGAGCTTTGATTTGGGACAGTACAGTATTTCTGTGGCTTTAGAAGGTGGCAAATTGGTGCGCATAGTGGACAAGAAGTACTCCTATGACCTTATCACTGATACAGAAAGGAAACTAAATGCTTACCCCCTTGAAATATACACGGGAAATCCAGACATAGACCAAAAGCTTAACTTTTCCCCCTACACGCTGACAAAGGATGGCAATACCATCACCATGACTTACTCAGACGGAAACATCAGTCTTACAAAGGAGCTTACCTACGAGAAGGGATACTTTAGACTGCGCGTAGTTTCAAAAAACTTACCTTCTACCCTCTATGTACTTGTAGGAAGCCACCCTAAGGGAGATGAGTTTTATACTCATTCTGGACCCATTGTGAGTATCCAAGATCGCATAGAGAGGATAGACATAGGAAACATAAAGGGAAGGGAGGTAATAACTGGGGATATAAGATTTGCAGGAGAGGAAAGCAGGTACTACTTTAAGGGTTTTGTAGGGAAGATAAGCTCTGTGGTGATATACCGAGTGGAGGATAACAGCACTCTGACCCTTGTTGAGGCAAACAGCCCCCTTATCTTCTACGCAGGTGCCAAGGAATATTCAAGACTAAAGCAGATAGGCCTTTCGGATGTTATAGACTACGGAACGCTAAAGCTTTTAGTCAAGCCCCTGTTTATCTTTATGTATTGGATATATGAACACCTTCATTCTTGGGTGTTTTCCATATTGGCACTTACTTTAATTGTCAGGCTTTTCATGTTCCCTCTCACTTACAAAAGCAGTCTTTCTATGATGAAGCTTTCAGAACTTGCACCTAAAATGCAAGAGATAAAGGAAAGGTATAAGGACGATCCTGTCAAGATGCAAGAGGAGATCATGAAGCTTTACTCTCAAGTGGGTTTTAACCCCATGTCAGGCTGTCTTCCCATGATCCTTCAGATACCTGTCTTCTTTGCCCTTTACAAGGTGCTTACCATAACAGCGGACCTTCAGCTTGCATCTATGCTCTGGATACCCAGCTTAGCGCAAAAAGATCCCTATTACATACTGCCAATACTGATGGGTTTTACTATGATAGCCCAGCAGTTTATAAGCCCAAATCCTGACAAAGCGCAGAACTTTATGATGTATGTATCTTCCATAGCCTTTACCTTCCTGTTTGCTAACTTTCCCGCTGGTCTTGTGCTCTACTGGACCTTCAACAACATACTTAATATTTTCCAAAGCTATCTAATAAAAGAGGTGATCCTTAAAGATAAAAAGGAAAAGAAGAGCAAAAAGAAAGTTAAGTGATTCACTTCGTAAGCCTGATACCCGTGCCTTCTTCCACCTCTCCTATTATCCAAACATTTGTACCCAGTGCTTGCGCCCCTTTTTCCACAAAAGGTAGCGCATCTTTTGGGAATGTAAAGAGCAATCCACCAGAAGTATTTGGGTCTGAAAGGAGTAGAACCTGCCACCATTGGAGTCCTTCGTTAATCAGGTGCTCTTTTACAAAGTTGTAGTTATCCACAGCACCTTTTGGGTGTATCTTTTGCTTTACAAAAAATACGGATTCTTCGTATACGGGAACTTGGGAGAACCTTATGGACAATCTAACTTCTGACTTTCTGGCTATATTGTAAGCGTGTCCCATAAGTCCAAAGCCTGTAATATCTGTGCAGGAAGTAGCACCAAGTCTCTTTGCAAGCGCGCTCGCTTTGTCGTTGAGCAGTAGCATGTTTTCTATGGCTGGCTTTATGTCCTTTTCGCTTATCTTTCCTTCTTTTATGGCTTTTGTGAGTATGCCAACACCCACTGGTTTGGTGATTGCCACTAGATCTCCTACCTTTGCACCTTTCTGAGATAGATACTTACCATCAGGACACACACCCATCACCGCAAGACCGAATTTGGGTTCTTTGTCATCTATTGTGTGTCCGCCCAGAAGAACTGTTTTTGCCTCTCTGAGTTTGTCAGCGCATCCTTTCATAACCTCTTTAAGCATACTCACATCCATATCGCAGTTGTTAAAGCCCACTATGGCAAGAGCGTTCAGAGGCACACCTCCCATGGCGTACACATCGCTTAAAGAATTTGCTGTGGATATAGCTCCCCAAAGGTATGGATCGTTAACCACGGGAGTTATAAGATCTACGGTATGGATAAATACACTTTCATTGTATAGATATACTCCCGCATCATCACCAATACCCAAAAGGGTGCGTTCATCGTAATAAAAGTTCAACCCACTAATAAGATGTTCCAGGTCCGCCGGACCTACCTTTGCAGCTCAACCGGAAGCCCTAACAAGCTTTAAAAGTTCCACCATGGTATTAAGTTTAATCTCACCGGCACGGTGATATCTTCTATAGTTTCAAAGAGTAGTGGTCAGAAACATTCAAGAATTCAAAGAAAGTATGTAAGTGTAATCCTCCCTTTTTCTTATGACTCTGTATTTTCCTTCATCTACTAACAGCTCACAGGCTCTTGGTCTCACATTATAGTGAGAAGACATGGCAAAACCGTAAGCTCCTGTAGACAGCACCGCTAAGTAATCACCCCTTCCTACTTCTGGCAGTTCTCTGTCTAAAGCTAAGAAGTCCCCCGTTTCACATATGGGACCCACTACATCCGTTTTTATATAACGCCCATCTCTTTTTTCAACAGGCACAATGTGATGGTAAGCATCATAAATAGCTGGTCTTATAAGGTCATTCATGCCTGCATCTACTATAACAAAGTGTTTATGTCCTTTGTCCTTTAAGAATTCTACACGAGTTATCAAAACACCTGAGTTTCCTACTATGGATCTTCCCGGCTCAAGAATTAGCTTTGCCTTCACATCTTTTAAGATGGGACTTATTGCTTCTGCTAAATCACTGGGTTCAGGATTTGATTGTTCGGGTTTATACTTTATACCCAAGCCTCCTCCTATGTCTAAGTATCTTATGTCAAAGCCACTTTTTATGAGGTAATGGTAAAGCTCAACTATCTTTTCCACAGCTTCTATGTAGGGTGATACATCAAGTATCTGGGAGCCTATATGACAGTGTATGCCTACAACTTCAAGGTTCTTCAGATTTCTTGCATATTCGTACTCTTCCTTTGCTTGTTTTATATCCACGCCAAACTTGCTCTTTTTCATACCTGTGGATATGTAGGGATGCGTTTTTGGGTCCACATCGGGATTTACCCTTATGGCTATCCTTACCTTTTTGCCCATACGCTCTGCTATTTGATCAAGCACTTCTAATTCCATACGAGATTCCACATTGAACATGAGTATGTCCGAACTTATAGCGTACTCTATCTCTTTTGGAGTTTTCCCTACACCAGCGTAAACTATTTTCTTAGGGTCTACACCAGCTTGGAGTGAGGCATAGAGCTCACCACCAGAGACTATGTCCGCTCCCGCACCTTCTTCCTTCACAAGCTTTATGATTTGGGGATTGAAGTTAGCCTTTACAGCGTAGCATATAAGAGCAGTGGGAAAGGCTTTTCTGTATGCCCTTACTCTATCTCTTATGTAAGAGGCGCTGTAAACATACAGGGGGGTACCAAATTCCTCTGCTAAAGCCTTTAGGGATACTCCATCAAGATAAAGCTCTCCGTTCCTGTATTCAAGATACTTGTTGTAATCCTTAAGCATGAGTAATTTATTATAACACGCTTTTGAGCTTTCTGAAAGCGGACTTCCTAACTATTTGGGATATGTTGGGGAAATTCTTCTTTACTTTTTCCATCTGTTCTTTTACCACTTTTAGCTCTCTCTCGTCCTCTACAAGACCCTTAGGACAGGAGTTATTCACTATGAGCCTTACCCAGCCTTTTTCAAGGGGTACCTTACTCCAAGGTCTTCCCTCTCCTTCGGGTAGCTTCACATCTATAAAGGTCCTCTGACAGTTTATAGGACACCAGTGGCACACGGTATCCTGCGATGTGATGGCTCTGTATTCTATGTTCTGTATGGCTTCAAAACCTCTAAATTTGGTAGTTTTCTGTTTTTGCCAGATTTCCAAAGCTACCAAAGCAGACCCTATGGCTCCTGCTTCACCTGAGTAAGGGTGTACATACACTTCTGCGTCGGGAACTTTTGACTTTATAAAGTCCACCTGAGCTTTAACTACCGCAAGGTTTTTATGGGTTCCACCCTGAAGTATGAACTTCTTTCCCACCTGAGAGAGGTTGTTTATGTTTCCCGCATATATCCATACATTCAAAGGCAGTACATGACACAGTCCTGCCAGTATTTCTTCTGCCTGCCAACCCTTTCTTTGCTGATTGACTATGTCGCTCTGAAGAAAAACACCACAACCCATGGTGAATGTAGGCATAGCTTTCGCCGAAAAAGCCTTTTGTGCTATCTCATTAAGGGGTATGTGGAACTTTTCCGCTACGCCCTGCAGGAAAGCTCCGTTTCCAGAAGAACACTGAGAGTTTAGCCTGAAATCCACCACAGAACCCTGCCTTAGTATCAGGATCTTAACATCCACGCCTCCTACATCGCATATACAGTCCGCATCAGGAAAAAAGTGAAGTCCAGCTGTTGCATGAGCCACAGTCTCTACAATGGCTACATCTGCACCCAATATGTCTTTAAGCAAGTCCTTTCCATAACCAGTGATGCCAAGAGCAAGCACCTCTCCGTCTTCTAAGTATTCCTTTATCTGCCTGAATATCTCCTTTGCGTCCTCTATGGGATTGCCCTTGCTGAGACTGTAGCAAGAAAAAACTATCTCCTTTTCTGGTGTTATGCATACCGCCTTTGCAGTTGTAGAGCCAAAATCACAGCCCACAATCACTTTTTTTGCCTTCTTTGTTTTCACTCTGTTAGAAACTGCAGACCCGTACTTTTCTAAAAAAACTCTTAGTTCTTCCTGAGAGTTTACAAGCCCACGCTTTCCTTCTTTTAACTTCTCCTCATACTGTCCCTCTTTGACCCACCACTCTAACTTTTCCTTTCCCGTGTAAAGTCCGTCCTCTTCCTCCATGGCTGTATAGACACAGCCCAAGCACGCGTAATACAGGGAATTTTCTGGGACATACACGAGTCTTTCCATTTCTTCTTCTGAAAAGTCCCCAATGCCTCTTTCTCTCCATAATTCTCTGAGGTGATGTCGCCAAGCTTCCTGAAGGCCTTTAAAGAACAGGTTGGGACCCCCAAGAAGTAATACTTCTGGAAGGGGTGTGTTGCCCTTTGTGAGCTGAGAGAGGTTTTGGTAAACTACCGCTTCAAAAAGAGAAGCTATTATCTCTTCTGTAGGAACACCAGCCTTTAGAAGGGAGTTTACATCCGCTTCAGCAAAGATACCACACTTGGAACTTATTTTGTGAAGGGTATAACCTTTATAACCCATACGCGACAGAAGGTCTTGAGGTATTCCTAACTTTCTTGCGGACTTCTCAATAAAACTACCTGTACCACCTGCACACACATTTTGCATGAACACCTGTCTGTTTCTCTTCCCATCATCTTCTTTTATAAATATGGTCTTCATATCCTCACCACCTATCTCACTGACAAATCGTACCTTAGGGTGCAATCTTTCAACAGCTGTTGCTACCGCTACTACCTCCTGAAGGAACTTACCACCTATTAGCTTTGCGATGAGTCCCGCTCCAGAACCCGTCAGATAAACCCTGTCCCTTCCTGCCTTTAAGCCAAAGGACTCTTCCAATTTTGTTAGAAACTCCAGCACCTTTTCTGCTTGCTTTGTGTTGTGCCTTTCGTAAGCTTTATCTAATATATTCCCACTGTCATCTGTAAGGACATACTTACAAGTTGTACTTCCCACATCTATGCCCAAAAACATGTCTTACCTCCCCATAAGCTTAGCTATGTGTATAACATAGTTAGATGCGGTGCCTGCATACCCGTAGTGAGGTATTTTGTAAGTAGCCTTTCTTAGCTCTGGCTTTTCTAACTCAAAGTTTCTTATGTCTTCTATACTAAGACCTGTTTTTTCAAGAACCTCTTCAAACTCCTCCCTTGCTCTTTTCTTTGCCTCGGTGAGTATCATCTGACACCTTGAAAGAGCATGAACTTCCGCATCACCTTTTATCTCAATGGGTGCGTAAAGTAGGTCTGGATAGTCCCCTAAAACTTTTGCCATCGCTCCCACTGACATGGTATTGGGTAGGCATCCGTAGGGAGAAAGCTCGCATATCATGTGTGCCTGCCTGTTTTTGTAGGCATAAAGTGCCTTACCTATGAGCATGTGTCCTTCACCACCGGTAAGTCTATAATAAAAGTAAGGTCTGGCAAGGTCCTTTAAAGTTCTCTGATCTGGCAAAGGATTAGGTATGTTGTTCAGAGATTTTCTTAATTTGTCGTATGTATATCTGTAGAGCTTTGCAAAAAACAACACTACTGCCTTTTTGAGATGATAGAACTTTATAAACTCCTTTTTGTCCTCAAGTTTAAAAAGTTCCATATTTATGAGGTAGTCCATCCACACCGCTATAGGTGGTGGTATAACCTCCGCACCTTCCTGTTCAAGCCATCTTTTTATATTGTAGTTGCCTTCACCTTCGTGGGTCTGAAGCCAGAACTCTCCCGTTATCTTCACCTTAGGCTTTATCCTTAGCCTGTCTACCTCTATATGATCCCAAAGTTCTTTAACCTCCTTTAAAGCTTTTACAAAGTAGTCAGTGGTCAAATGCCACACAAAAGAGCCAAATTTTTTGCCCTTTATTGGTCTGTTTTTTAGCCTTTCGTAAAGGAGTTCCACGCTGTCTTTTAGCACTTGGTCTGTCTGTCCCTTTTTCACTTCGTAAGGTCTTGTTGCGTATTCAAGGTCCGTAAGAAGGTCCCCAATAAACATGGCGTATACAAGTCCTAAGGTAAGAGGTGTATTTATTTCAAGTCCTCCACCATCTGCGGACTGCTCCATCTGAAGAAGGTCCAGCAGGAATAACCTGAAATCCCTGAGATTCAAACCTTCTAATACCCTCTCGTAAGATTCGTGATACTGTCCAAACCTACACGGTCCACACGCCCCTATTGTAACAAAGACATACTCATCTTTAACCTTTTGCCTGCCTTCCTTCTTCTCTATTTCCATGAGTGTTCTTGCAAGGTTTCCCGCGGTAAAGGTGGTGGGACAGCAAGCACCCACATCTATAAACTCCTTACCTATATCAAGGTCTATCCTCCTTATTTCTGGAAGAGGCTGGGCTCTGTATCCCATGTTTTCAAGCATTGCTTGTATAAGCCTTTCGTGTTTCCATGTTAGTCCACCAAAAAGCACAGTGGTTTTAGCTCTTTCTTCTTTTGTAAAAGGTTTGGGTTTGTAAGCTCTATAGTCAAGAACCTCCATGGCTTACCCCCTTATACGTTGTTAGAAAAAAAATTAAACTCATAGGCTAAAACTACCCTGTTTTATGTCATCTTTTGGCGGGAGAGTAAGGGAATCGAACCCTCCGGGGACCGCATCCAGCGACCCCCCACGGGATTTGAAGTCCCGGGGCGGCACCAGCCAGCCACACTCTCCCTACCTTTTGGGAAGGCATTCTATATTTTCTCTGATAATTATAGCTTCTACTGTTTTTAGTATATCCTGTGCTTTCTTTAGCTTTTTGAGACTGTCTGTGTCGTTAGAAGCTATCTTTACCATCCATGCCTCGTAGGGAGAGCTAACCAGCGCAGATGGATCCTTCTCTAAGGAGTGATTTACCTCAACTATCTTACCACCTATAGGTGTGGGGAAAGTGGATACCCTTTTTCCAGCTTCCACCACCGCTAAATTATCATCGTATTCAAGCACTGTACCCACAGGCTTTATTTTTACTGAATACAAGGGATAGGCTAAAGCAGACATAATGGGCATAAAGCCTACTGAATAAACTCCCTTCCCTTCATCTTTTACCCATTGAAATATCATCCTTTCCTCGTCCACTCTGTAGAGCCTATCTTTTTTTATAACACAACCTTTTATCACTGTATCTTCCATTTTCTTACCCCACGAAAGAGTAGAAAGGCTTAAAAATACCTTTAGAACATCTCGCCTACTTATCATAAACCTATGATGCTTTTTTCAAATTTTATAAAGCCCTTTTCTTTTGCCCACAGATCAAGATAAAGAGTGGCAATATCATCAAACTGAGGCACAGCAAGTCCGTCAATCCGCATATCAATGATCTTTATGTAAGTGTTGCACTTTTTACAAACTTGCAAAAGAGCATACCTTTCTCTTTCGTCGTAGTAATATTCAAGGGAATCATCTTCATCGTTTCCACACCTTACGCACTTTGTTCTGTTATAGAGCCATTCTGTATTACAGAGAACACAACTTAGGTATCTTCCACCTTCTACCTCTTCTGCGTCAGATATGTAAGAAACGCTCGGCTTAAAACCGCAGACGGGGCAGGTGTTTTTTAACCACTGGTCTTTTTTGATATCCGTACTCTCGGACAGTTTGGAAAAGAAAGGGTTCAAAAAACTGATAAAGATAAATCTTTCTTCATCGCATGCTGTTTTTTCCCTTAAAAATTTTTCCATCTTTTTGATTAAATCCTCCTTGCTGAGTTTTTTTAGCTCCCGCAGTACTTCCTTTATTGATGGACTACCGTGCGCTTCACATACCTCAAAAAGGTGATAGATTTTCTTTATGTGCCTTTTCCAATCGCTATCTTTTATCTGAGTATACAGATCCTTCTTAAAAAGCTCTACTTGGTATAAAAAGTCCAGTATGTGCGCAACTTCTGCGTGTTTATCCTTAAGCATCACTAACCTTTCCAGATAATACTCTCTTTCTCTGAGTTTGAAGAGCATCACTTTATAACTCCGCAGGCTATTCTGGGTCCTGCATCTCCTGCTGGGTCTGTTTTGTAGTCATCACGGTGGTGGTGTATCATGAGAGCGGTGCCACCTTCTTTTAGAAGGCTGTTTTCTTTATTGGGCTTGAGGGTTATAAAGGTGTTTAGTACATCCACCCTGAGGTTTCCGTTGGAATCGGTAAATACATTGGGCATGTCACCTGCATGTGGTCCGTCCGGGTTTAAAAGCCCATGCTTCTTTTTATAGGGATTGAAGTGTCCCTTTGCGGACATAAAGTCTGGTGGGTCACACTTCCCAACTTCGTGTATATGTAAAGCGAGTTCTGTGTTAGGTGGAAGTCCAACCGCACGAAGCTTTATAAGAACGCCACTGTTTGTCTGCAGGAATTCTGCTGTGCCTATCTTCTCACCCTTCTGATTTATCAGGTCTGCGTGTGCCTTTATTTCCTGAGCCATTGAGAAAGAAAAGAGGGTGGCGCAGAGCGCCAGACCCTTGACCACACTCCCCATGACACTCACCTCCTCATCACCTCCCTGAACCACTTAGGATGGTGCCTCATAGCCCAAAGAGCGGAGACCTTGCCAGTTATCATACCCGATAGAGAGCCTGGAACTCCTATGGTTCCCATGTACACATGCACTATAAAGCCCGCACCTACCAGTATAAAAGCAAGATCGTGAAGGAATATGGAAAGCCTGACTAAACTTATAGGAAAGCTTTCTGGAAACCACATAAGTATGCCACTTATTAAAAACACCAAACCACCTACAAACACAAGCCAACCAAAGAGCTTCTGACCTGCGTTGTACTTACCTACTTCTGGTAATTTTTCCTCCTCGCTTTTTATATAATACTTAACATTCTTTAGCCACACCATATCATCGGAAGTAAGGAAAAAGTCCTTTGCCCATCTTAGGAACATAAGAAGCACTCCTACGGAAAATAAAAGTCCTGCCCAAGGGTGAAGCCATCTTGTAAATTCAAGTCCTCCCAGCACGGTAAGTAGCCACGAAAACTTAGGAGAGTAAATACCAAGTCCAGAAAAGAAAAGATAAAGAAAAGTTATAGCTACAAGCCAGTGAACAACCCTATCAAACCTGCTGAATCTTTCTATCTGTACATCTTCCATATGTCTTGTTTCTTCCATGGTTAGCCCTCCTTTTTATTACCTACCTTTATTGGTCCAAAGAGTATGAGCTGTAAGAAAGCTCCCAGCAATGTACCCCAAAGAACTATAGCACCAAAGATCTTCAAAGGACCTTTCCAGAGGCTTATCCAAGGTGATATACTTGCCTCTTTTGGAAGTCCGTACATCTGTGGTTTGTCTCCATGAGGGAGAACATATATGTATCCAGTTCCACCCACACCAGGTGGGTCATAGATGACCGCCTTTTCAAAACCTCTCTTTTTGAGCTGATCCACCATCTTTTTAGCTCTTGACAGCATCTCCTCTTTTGTGCCAAAGTGAAGAGCATTAGTGGGACACGCCTTAACGCACGCAGGCTCAAGTCCTGCAGAAACTCTGTCTACACAGAAGTTGCACTTCCAGGGTTTGTTGTTCGCATCGTACCTTGGAATGTCAAAGGGGCAACCAGAAAGGCAGAACTTACAGCCTATGCACTTAGAGTGGTCAAAGTCCACTATACCGTTTTCGTACTGAATTACAGCTCCGGGGGAAGGACAGGCTTTTAGACAGCCTGGGTCTCCACAGTGCATGCACTGGTACTTGGTGATGAACCAAGTTATACCCTTATCTGTTTCTCCTTCCTTGAACTTCATCATCATAAACAGGCTTGGCATGAGGTCTGGGTATGACTGATAACCTACAAAGTCCTGACCTTCTTTAAAAAGTGGGGGTTTAAGGTCATGCCACTGAGTGCATGCTGCCTCACAACCTTTACAACCTATGCAACTGGATATATCTACAAGTATGGCTAAAGTATCTGTTCTTTTGATGTTTTGGTCAGGAAGCTTAGAAGCAGAAACCCTCTTTAAACCAAGTCCTACGGTTCCTTCTGTGGTAACAGTACTCATGTCTAACCTCCTTTAAGCTTTCACCTTTTCTATCCTGCACAAAAAGCCCTTAAACTCTGGCGTCTGAGAATTGGGGTCCCACACAAAGGGTGTTGTGAGGTTTGCGAGGGAACCCCTAACTATTCCTTCAAAACCCCAGTGAATGGGAATCCCAACTGTATATACCTTCTTACCATTTACGGTTAATGGTTTTATTCTCTTTGTAGGCAGTGCGTAAGCTTCTGCAGAACCTCTGGCTGTTATTATCCTTACCTTTTCGCCTTCTTTTATGTCAAGCTCCTTGGCAAGCTCTTCAGGTATTTCCACAAACATTTTTTGGAACAGCACGGATGTGCCGTAAATATGTTTTGTCCAGTAATGGAAGTGTTCTGTAACCCTGTAGGTGGTCGCTGCGTAGGGGAACTTGTCAGGCTTACCCAAAAGGTCAAGGTCAGACTTATAGACCTTCACCACGGGATTTTTGTCTGTCTTGGGGTGCAAAAGGTTTTCTACAGGAGACTCATAAGGCTCGTAGTGTTCTGGGAAAGGACCATCCACCAAAAACTGGGAGTATAGCCTTCCTCTTCCTTCAGGTAGCATGATGAAAGGTCCATACTCAGGAGGTAAGTCTGGTTTTATGTCAGGCACATCGTAGCCAACCCACTTTTGTTCTTTGGCATTCCACCATACAAGTTTTTTCTTAGGAGACCTGGGATTTCCGTCAGGTCCTGCAGAAGCACGATTATAGAGTATTCTCCTGTTGGCAGGCCATGAGTAGCCGTAGTTGGGGTAGATGCCCAATCCTGAAGGATCCGTTAGGTCTGCTGACTTTGCCCTGTTGCCTGACTGAGGGAACACTCCACAATAGAGCCACATACCGCAGGAGGTAGTGCCATCGTCCTTTAGGTAGATAAAGCTTGGGAGTCTCTCCCCTTTCTTTACCACCACATTGCCCTTATCATCTTTTATATCATCCAAAGCAACACCGTTTATCTCAAGCGCTAACACCTCCTCTGCAGTGGGATGGTACGGGTTTTGGAAGGGCCACCTTGCTTTTAGTATGGGGTCTGGGAAGACACCACCCTCCTTCTGATAAAGTTCCTTGAGTTTCATATAAAGGTTTCCAATAAACCAAAGCTCCTCCTTTGCATCTCCCGGTGGCTCTACCGCCTTATACTGCCACTTTAGAGTCCTGGCACTGTTGGTCTTAGTTCCTTCCTTTTCTGCAAACACTGCGGAAGGAAGCAGGAACACTTCCGTTTTTATGCTCTCTGGATTTTCTGCGTGTTTCCAAAATGCAGCCATTTCAGTTTCAAAGGGATCCATCACCACCATCCACTTGAGGTTAGAAAGAGCAACCGCAGTCTTTTTGGCATTAGGGGTGTTTGCCAGCAGATTAACACCTATTGATACCACACCTTCCATCTTGCCCTTGAACATCCTGTCCACCGCCTCGTCCCAAGAGATGACCTTGTCCTGCTTGGGAAGGTAAGAGTAGCAGAATTCATTTTCTGGCGTTGCGTTGTCTCCAAAGTAAGACTTGAGCAGAGAAACTATGAACTTAGAGTAGTTAGACCAGTAGTTCATAGAGCCTTCATCCCACGGTTTGGGCGTGTTGGCTTCTATATAGTCTTTAAGGGTTTGTTGCTCAGGTGTGGGCGGTTTAAGATAGCCGTGAAGGAATCTACCTTCCCCAGCAAGATCAGTCATTCCCTGTATGTTGGCATGTCCTCTAAGGGCGTTTACACCGCCACCTGGCACACCTATGTTCCCAAGCAGTAGCTGAAGTATGGCCATAGAGCCTATCACTTGAGTACCCCAAGAGTGATGCGTCCAACCAAGAGCATACAGGTGCGTCATAGACTTGTCAGGTACCCCTGTTTCCGCTATAAGTCTTGCAACCTCCAGAAACTTCTCTTTTGGAACGCCCGTTATCTTTTCCACCACCTCTGGTGTGTATCTTGAGTAAAACTGTTTGAGAAGTTGGAAGACACATCTGGGATGTTCCATGGTCATATCCTTCTTAACCATTCCCTTCTCGTCCCTTTCGTAATCCCAAAGTTTTGTATCGTACTTTCTCTTTTCTGGATCATAACCAGAGAAGAGACCTGTTGAAGGGTCAAAGTTGTAAGTATCCTTTACTATGTAAGTAGCGTTGGTGAAGTACTTTATGTATTCCTCATCATACTTTTTGTTCTGTAGCACATAGTTTATTAATCCTCCCATAAAGGCTATGTCCGAACCTGGTCTTATCTGCACAAATATATCAGAAACAGCTGCAGTTCTATGATATCTCACATCCACACTTATTATCTTTGCTCCCTTTTCCTGTCTGGCTTTTATAGCCCATTTGAAACCACATGGATGGTTTTCCGCAGGATTTCCTCCCATAACAAAAACTAAGTCCGCGTTCTTTATGTCGTTCCAAGAGTTGGTCATTGCACCTCTTCCAAATCTTGCGGCCAAACTGGCCACCGTTGGAGCGTGTCACACTCGCGCCTGAGTTTCCAGCGCCACTAAACCCAACAACCTCCCCAGTTTTACTCCAAGATAGCCTGGCTCGTTCTCCATAGTGCATCCCATGAGCCAGAAAATACTCTCACATCTGTTTACTGTCCTTCCCTCCTGATCCTTTTCTATAAAGGTTCTGTCTCTTGTGTCCTTTATAAGTTTAGCTATTCTGTTGAGTGCTTCTTCCCAGCTTATCTCCTTCCATTCTTTGGCTCCGGGGGGTCTGTATAGAGGTTTGGTGATCCTCTGGGGTGAGTTTACAAAATCCCTAAGGGTTGCACCTTTAGGACATAGAGTACCTCTGTTTACGGGATCATCCGGATCACCTTCTATGTGTATAACCCTTGGCTTTACATTCATAGCACCGTCTGTCAAACTGTACACAAGAACTCCGCAGGATACAGAACAATAAGTGCAAACACTTTTAGCAACCTTAGCTTTGGCTATTTTAAGCTCCCTAACGCGCCCGTAGGCTGGTGTGAGGTCAAAACCAAGACCTCCAACGATCCCAACACCTACAGAAGCTCCAGAAAGTTTTAGAAAACTTCGTCTTGTGAGCTCCATGCCATTTACCTCCTGAGCTGATAATTTACAAAATTTCCTTTGGCTTTTGATTTGAAATTTTCAAAAAGAAAAAACCAAACATATCAATATCAGGATATACTTAAGAGCGTAAAAGCTTCAGTAAGTCTCTAATGTCCATAGGTTTGCCAAGATAAAATCCCTGTAGATAATGGCATCCTATTTCCCTAAGTATGTCTAACTGTGATCGCCTTTCTATACCCTCCGCAACAGTTTTTGCACCAAGAACATTAGCTATGGAAACTATAGCTTTTACCACATTCAGAACTCTTTCATCAGTATCCACCTCCTTAGTAAAAGACATGTCTATCTTTATGTAGTCTATGGAAAGCCTGGTAAGGTAAGACAGAGATGAGTACTTTACTCCAAAATCGTCAAGAACGATAGAAAAACCGTGTTCCTTTAATACCTTTAACAGCGTTTGTGCTTTCTGAAGATCCTCTATAAGCGTGCCTTCTGTGATTTCTAAAAGAATAAGCTCAGCAGGTACTCTGTACTTATTAAGAAGCTCAGATAACCTATCCGGAAGGTCTTCCCTCTTTATCTGCACGGGCGACAGGTTTATGGATATAGGAATTTCTAAGTTATACCGCTTTATCATACTTAAGCACTGTTCAAATACATAATAACCAACATCCACTATAAGCTCTGTCTCTTCAAGTATATCTATAAAACTGCCTGCTTGTAAAAAGCCAAATCTCTCTGAGTTCCATCTTAGAAGCACTTCTGCCATAGCAGGCTTTAGGTCTAAGGAACTGTAAATAGGTTGGAAGTGCAAAAGAAACTCACCTTTCTCTAAAGCAGTTTTTAACTCTTCTACAAGCTTTAGTCTTTCCAAAAGTTTTTCTTTTTCTTCTTCATTATAGAGCTCAAAGCTTCCAGGTGCTTTCTCTTCTGCCTTTCTAAGAGCTATCTCTACAGCATGCAAAAGATCCAAAGTGTTGTTTGCATCATCAGGATAAATGGATATACCCACATGAAAACCAAGCCTATAGTTAAAGTTTTCTAACTTTAACTCACCCATCTTAAAGATGTCTTTAAGCAAGTTGTATATCTCTTCTTTGCTGTCTAATTCTTTAAACCCTATAAAAGCATCATCTCCATACCGTGCCCAAAAACCCGGCAGTGTCATAAGTCTTTCTGCAAAGGATTTGAGAAGTCTATCTCCAAACTCATAACCGTAAAGAGCGTTAACGGCGGAAAAGTTGTGAATATCTATTAGAAAAACACCTATAGTGCTATCACTTTTTTCCTTTATGTTTCTTTCCAGTTCTCTGAGGAAATGATCTCTTTTAGGTAAGTTTGTAAGTGGGTCATAGTTGATTATTTTGTGCATTTTTTCCTCAATTTCCCTCATTAAGGTTATGTCCCTTGCGGTAGAAACAAAGTTGGTTATCCTGCCCGCATCATCCTTAATGGGGGTTATTATTTGGTCTAAGTAGAACAGGCTCCCATCCTTGCGCCTATTTATAAAAATCTCGTGAAATTCCTCCCCTGAAAGTATAGTATCCCAAAGTTTTTTATAAAACTCTCTACCATGAAACCCTGATTTAAAAACCCTCGGAGTTTTTCCTATAAGCTCTTCTCTACTATACCCACTTATGCGTTCCACTGCTGGATTTGCGTAAAGGATCTTACCTTCAATATCTGTTATTAATGTCCACTCATCAGACTGCTCAATGGCTCTATACAGGATCTGTATATTTTTTAGAGTATCTAAGTGTTCTAAGGCAAAGGACACATCCCGTCCTACTTCTTCCACTAACCCAACGATCTCTTCGGTGAAGAAACCCTTTTTGTCCGAATAAAGATTTATAGTTCCTATGACTTTACCCTTTAGCGTTATGGGGCAGGCACAGCTTGAAAGGTACTTTCTTTTTAGCATTTGCACACGCCACGGGAGCACATCCGGATTAGTTTCCGTATCGTTGTTTACTTGAACCTTTTGCTCTAAAATAGCTCTTGCGGAAGGTCCTTTGTTAAGCTTTTCATCGTATATATTGATGGTTATCTCATCCAGATAACCCTCTACCGATCCGCAAGTGTAATGAGGTTTTAGGTTCCCCTCACTGTCAAGAAATCCTATCCATACCATCCTAAATCCTGCAACTTGAATCATTATCTGACAGAGCTGTTGTAAAACTTCTTCCTTACTATTTGCCTTTAGCACGATATTATTTACCGCAGACAGTACCTTATACATATTTGCAATGAATAACGCTCTTTGTCTTTCGTAGTGCTTCTTTAAGTAAACTGATGACAAAAGAAGTACACAGATGTCTTCTTCACTGTAGGCTTTTTTAACATCATGTTCGCACATAATAAAGTCAGTAAGCTCTCCCTTTTCTGTTGTTAGGGACGCTATCAGAAGTGATTGTGTGTTTCTGAAGCCCAAATACTCTCCCATGCAAGCACTTATCTTTAGATTAAAAGGCTTTTCTGCACTTATTACCCTTTCTTTTTGTAAGTAATCAATAAATTCTAAACAATTCTCTTTCTTTACCTGAAGTCCACCAATAAAATCATCCTCGCTTTTTGTATACATATACTCGCAAAAGAGTATGTCCCCTTTTACATTCCAAAGGCTTGTTCTTTGAGCGGATAAAAACTGAGCGCACAGTTTGAGAAGCCCCTTTACAAACTCTTCCCTTTCCAAAGAATACAGTTCAGAGGATTTTCTAAAAAAGTCAAGAAGTTTCATAGACCATACTCCTCCCTATCAAGAAAATACTTGTCTGCCAAGCCCTCTACGGTTGGGGGGGGGGGGGGTAAACACTTTTTTTATTTTAATCTTCCGCCCCATTATGGTTATAGAATTTAACAACTTTTAACATGTTATCAAGTTTAGAGCTTTTTTTAAAGCTTTTAATTCTTGCTGGGTCATGTCCCTCCACTTTCCGGGTGGAAGTTTACCAAGCTGTATGGGTCCTATGGCAGTCCTTTTTAGTCTTTTTACCTTGTGTCCAAAGTGTGCCATGAACCTTTTTACTATGTGCTTCCTACCTTCGTGAAAGACCACTTCTAAGGTTGTTTGATTCTTTTCCATTTTTATAAGCTTTATACTGTCAGGCTTTGCAAAGCCATCCTCAAGCTCAGCACCCTTTTTCATGTTTTTGAGTGTTTCAGTGTCCACCCTACCTTCCACTAAAACGAGGTACTTTTTGGGAAGTTTATACTTGGGATGCATTATCCTGTTAGCTAACTCTCCGTCGTTGGTAAGTATCAAAAGCCCCTCTGCGTTGTAGTCAAGCCTACCTGCAGGGTATAGCCTTTCGGGAATATCCTTTATGAGTTCCTTTATGCTTTTCTTCCCATCCTTACCCTCTGCCAGAGATGTTAAATAACAGCAAGGTTTGTTAAGAATCACATACCTGTATTTGGGTGATTTGAGAAGCTTTCCATCAACCTCCACCACATCTTTTGATGGGTCTATCCTGTAGCCCATTTCCTTCACGATAAGCCCGTTTACTTTTACCCTACCCGCTTTGATAAGTTCATCTGCCTTTCTCCTTGAAGTAATACCGCACATGGATATAAATCTGTTGAGTCTTACCAATAGCGTTCCTCTCTCCATGGGTCTCCACGCATGTTATAGCCTCTCTGTTCCCAAAAGCCGGGCATATCCCTTTCTATAAGCTCTATACCCCAAACATACTTAGCGCTTTTCCACGCATAAAGCTTTGGTACTACCAGCCTCAAAGGATATCCGTGCCTTTTGGGTATAATCTGTCCATTCATCTTGTAAGCTAATATACTGTCCTCTTCAAACAAATACTCAATAGGCATGTTAGTAGTGTATCCCTCAAGACAGTGAACCATCACAAAACGCGCTTCTTCCTTTGGTTTTACTAAGTTGAGAATATATGCAGTGGGTACACCTTCCCACAGTATGTCTTTAACGCTCCAGCGTGTCACGCAGTGAAAGTCCGCAATTAGCTCCACAGATGGTAAGCTTAAAAGGTCCTCATAAGTCATTTCTATAGGATTTTCTACCAGTCCCCAAACCTTAAATCTGTAGGAGTTCATATCCCAATCAGGAATTTGCTCTACTATATCGTAAACCACCGGAGTGCTTATCCATCTTTGTCCCGGTGGAAGCCTATCCTGACGCAAATTTATAGAACTTATTATCCTTTTCATAGTCCTAAAACTATAGGCTCTTAGAGGATAGTGTCAAGAGTATAATCTTGAAAAGGAGGCGCCAAGATGAGAAAGTACTTGCTCCCTGAGGGAGAGATACCTAAGAAATGGCTAAACATAGCACCCCTATTACCAGAACCCCTTGAGCCACCCCTTGATCCAGAGACAATGAAGCCCGTATCTCCAGAAAAACTATTGGTGATCTTCCCTGAGCCATTAGTTATGCAGGAAGTCTCCGACCAAGAGTGGATAGATATTCCTGAGGAGGTACTGAATATACTCTCCCTTTGGAGACCTACACCCCTGCACAGAGCAAAGAATCTTGAAGAGTACCTTGGAACGCCTGCCAAGATTTTTTATAAAAATGAAAGCGTTTCACCTCCTGGCTCCCATAAACCCAATACCGCTGTTGCACAAGCTTACTATAACAAGGTCTCTGGAGTTAAGAGGCTTACTACGGAGACAGGCGCAGGCCAGTGGGGAAGCGCTCTATCCTTTGCAACTCAGTTCTTCGGTATAGAGTGCAGAGTTTACATGGTTAGGGTAAGTTATAACCAGAAACCTTACAGAAGGATTCTTATGGAGACTTGGAAGGGAGAAGTTATACCTTCACCAAGCCCTTACACTAACGCAGGCAGGCAGTTTTACGAAAAAGACCCTGAGCATCCGGGAAGTCTGGGAATTGCTATAAGTGAAGCAATAGAGGAGGCTGCAACCAGAGAGGATACCAAGTATTCTCTTGGAAGTGTTCTTAATCATGTTCTACTTCACCAAACAGTTATTGGTTTAGAGGCAAAAAGGCAGATGGAGGAAGCAGGCTTTTATCCAGACATAGTCATAGGTGCGGTTGGAGGAGGTTCAAACTTCGCTGGTTTATCCTTTCCATTCTTGGCGGATAAGTTGAAAGGTGATAAACCCCATCTAAGGGTTATAGCTGTTGAGCCCTCTGCCTGTCCTACCCTTACCAAGGGAGAGTATAGATACGACTTTGGTGACACAGTAGGCTTAACGCCTCTTATAAAAATGTACACGCTTGGACACGGGTTTGTCCCACCACCCATACATGCTGGTGGGCTTAGATACCACGGAGATGCTCCACTCGTGTGTAAGCTCTACCATCTTGGACACATAGAGGCAGTAGCTTACAAGCAGACAGAGGTTTTCAAAGCAGCGATTACCTTTGCAAGAACAGAAGGGATAGTTCCAGCTCCTGAGTCTTCCCACGCAATAAAGGCAGCCATAGATGAAGCTCTAAAATGCAAAGAGACTGGAGAAGAGAAGGTTATACTCTTTAACCTCTCGGGACACGGATATTTTGATTTATCAGCTTACGACAAGTATCTAAGGGGTGAGCTGGAAGACAGTTGATCTTTACAGGGCGTTAAAGCTTCCAAGGTTTTATAAATATGTAAATGATTACTATCATAATTTAGGCCAGTGATAGGAATTACCTTTTATAGGTGGAGGTGGAAAGGATGAGAAGTTTTACTGCCATGCTCGTACTTTTTGCTTTCTTCACAATAGCATCAGCGCAAGAAGAAATTACCTTCAGACAGGTGATGCAGATAGTAAACAACGCAACGCTTCGCATACTTGAAGGATTTTTGATGAACAACGACGAGCTTGTAATTCGTGGTGCTAAGGAGATAGCCAACCACCCTATGCCCAAAGGAGGTCCCCTTGCTTACATAGAACCTTCCAAAAGGGAAGAATTTGCAAAAGCTATGCCTACCTTTGAGAGAGAGGTACACGGCTCGGCGGAGGAGATAGTGCGACTGATAAAGGAGAAAAAGAAGGAAGAAGCCTACGAAAAGTTTAATCATATGGTGAGAGGATGTATGGCATGCCATAGCCTTTTCAGGGATTTTGGCAGGAAATAATCATGGAAAGGGATCTTCTGGAAAAGCTAAAAACCGTTATAGATCCGCACACTGGCATGGACATAGTTTCAATGGGATTAGTAAAGGAGCTTGAGATAAAAGGGAATGAAGTTAAAGTGGTCATAAAGCCAACCAGCCCCTTCTGCCCTGTGGGGAACTATCTACTAAAAGCGGTTGAAGAGGTTATAAATTCCATGGGATTTTCGGCAGATGTAAAACTTCAAGATTACGCTTTTGGGGAGGACCCTCCATGAGGATAGATGTTAGAAACCTTGAACCACCTCAACCGATGATAAGAATAGCTCAAGCTCTTGAAAAACTTTCAAAAGATGATGTACTTGAAGTGCTTGGTTCAAGACCCTTTACTCACCTTTTACCCAAACTATCCGAGATGGGATACCAGTACGAACTTAAAGAAACGGAAGAAGGATACCTCTTGAGGATATGGTACGGCGGTGAGGTCAAAGAAGTAAAGGAACAGGAGTATGATAAAGAGCTGGAGTTTAATATAGACGAAAACACGAATGTAGGTGAACTCCTCAAAAGAGTTCCAGAGGCTCTTGGTGTGCTCATAAAGTATGGCTTTACACCTTTGAAAAACCCCCTTTTGAGGAAAATACTGCCTTATACAGTAACTCTCGGGCAAGCCAAGAAGATAAGGAGGCTTTCAGACGAAAAGTTCCAAGAGATGCTAAAAGAGCTCAGGGAGCTTATCAAAAAATGATAAGGCCTGCTTCTTTTCTGAGGTCTACTTCGCTGTATATATTGCTATTCTTTTCCCTTCTACTCCTGTCGTTGCTTCTAAAGCTGATGGATAAAAACTACATAGACCTTCTGGTATTCTTTGCCTTTCCTGGACTTATCTCCGGTACTCTTTTCCAGCTCTACCCTACCATTCAGGGTTATCCTGTAAGAGGAGAAAAGCTAATACACCTACACATACTCCTATGGTTGGTGAACACTCTCTACTTTCTATACAAATACGAAGTAAATCCACACATGTATCTTCTCCTTACTACAGCGCATACCACCCTAATAATCATGAACACAAGAAAGATCAAAGATCCAATAGTTTTATTCTTCCTAATGGGTAGCGTGTTTTATCTTATTGCGGGTTTACTCTTAAAGCAGAACCCCATCTTCGTGAAGCACCTTATAACGGTAGGCTTTTTTATGCCTGTGGTGATAGGCTCTTACTATGTTTTTGTTCCTATGCTACAGATCGAAGCCCTTGAAAGTAAAAGCATTGTATGGATAAATATTTTCTTCCAGTTTTTAAGCTCTTTGCTCGTTCCCATCGCGTGGTATCTTTCTAACTACATGTATGTGTCCTATGCAGGCTTACTTCAGCTCCTCTCTTTGGGTGTCTTATCTTATGGTGTGTACAGCATGCTCAGTCAGAGAAAGAGCCCTCTAAAAGGTCTGGATATATCGGTGCAGTTTCTGATTTTGGGTCTTTTTATGTGCTGGTTTTTTCTTCTTACGGGTGTATTGATGGCAGGTAGCTTGAACTTGGGATTTGTTAAATTGCACTCTGACGGCATGCTTTACGGCTTTTTGACCGCTATAAGTGTAGGTGCTTCCTATCACATAATGCCCTTCCTTCTTTGGTGGAGGCTCTATGCCCCAAAGATGGGTAAGGAAAAGATCCCTACGCTCAAAGAGATCATGGACATAAAGATAGTAAAAAGACTGCTACTTTCTTTGCCTCCTCTAATAACGGGACTTATCTTTGGAGATGTGGTAAATCCTTATTTGGAAAAAGTATTCTCCTTACTTCTCTTCTTACTGTTGAGTTTATACACCATCAAGATGGTCCCCCTGACTTACGACCTCTTGACAAAGAATAAGTAATTACTTACTATTAATATATGTTTTACATCTCAAAGGTGAGCCCTTTCTTCTTCCTTCTTGCCATAACAGACTTGTTTGTATCACTCGTCTATAAATCTTTAAATGCAAACACCCAGTTTGTCTGGATAATTGCAGTTTTTGGCTTTATAGCACACACAATCATGTCCGCCATGTACCAACTTATCCCAAACTCCCAAAACATGTCCTTGAAGTTTCCTTTTATTTCCTATTTTGTATTCTTGCTTAGCCTCTTGACTTCCTTACTTTTCTATGCAGGATGGTTCTACTATGCGAGCTACATTTACGCATTTACCTCTACTCTTTTTTTCTTCCATGTGCTCTCTTCCGTAAGAAATTGGCAACCTATAACTGTTAAGTTTCTTGGACTCTCTAATCTTTACTTCCTTCTCTCCTCTATTTTTTTACCGCTTTCTCAGATGGGTTATGTGCCTTTACAACTTGCTATACACACCCTTACCTTGGGATTTATGCTCAACGCAGTGATGGGAACTCAGTTGGCGTGGATACCTATGCTTTACATGGAGCCACTGAACATCAAATACGGAAAGTATTTATTCTACACGAGCTTGATTTCACTGCCTCCCTTCCTCTTAGCTTTTTACACATTAAATTACAGGCTGATAGCTTTGGCAAGCTTTTTGCCAGCAGTCCTCATAGCTTACTTCCTTTGGATCATTTACTCCGTCTTTTCAAACAGGCGTATGCCAAAAGAGATCCCTTTAGTAGTAAGATACTTTATACTGGGTATGTTTTTCCTACCTTTTGGTGTGCTTGTGGGTGTGCTCATGGCAGGCGAAAACCTCGTATCCTTCTTAATAAAGGTACATATGGACCTTCTTGTGTACGGTTTTACCGCCACGACTATAATGGGAGGGATATCACACCTAAACCCAAGGATGCTTTACAATTGGCTACAGTCAAGGGGGATTAATGTAAGCATACAGGAGCTTGTAGATGAATCGCTTTTGAGGAAGCTACTTCCTTATGTTGCAATAAGCATAGCGTGGATGGTGTTTTGCGATGCGCTTGGTAGCTATTTTACTTACTTTTCAGCAATACCTTACGCGATTGTATGGCTTCTTTTCCTTAAGGGAGTCTTTGGTCAGATAAGTAAGTTAACAAGGTCCAATGGGCAACATGAATGATAAGTTAAGGAATATGATAGAAGAAATTATTGCTCAGCATGAGCTATACCTCAAAAGGCTAAAATTTGCTATTCTTCATAGAAAAGAATTTCAACACAAAGACTGTGGGCGCAAAGGATTGGAGAATGCGTGCCATTTTGGAAAGAAGTTATACACGGAAATACTTCCTACACTCCAAGATGCATCTGATGAAGTAAAGAGAATAGTCATGGAAATAGAAGAGTTTCATTGTGAATTTCACGAAGTTTCAAAAACCATAAACCCCCTTAACCCTCTGCAGGAACAAGTAAATTCTATGAAAACAGTATCCCTCCGTCTTTATCAAAAATTGCTTCAACTCAAATCTCTTCTTAAATAACCGCTTGTTAAAAAGAGAAGTCTTTACCCAAATACACCTCTCTTACTTCTCTCTGGTGAACTACCTGCTCAGGTGAGCCTTCTGCGATTATCTTTCCTTCGGATATTATATAGACCTTATCCACTATCCTTATAGTCTCTCTTACATTGTGATCCGTTATAAGCACTCCTATGTTCTGGGATTTTAGGTTTATGATCATAAGCCTTATGTCTGCTACTAATATGGGATCTATTCCCGCAAAAGGCTCATCAAAAAGAATATACTTGGGTTTGGGTATGAGAGATCTGGCTATCTCAAGCCTCCTCTTTTGTCCGCCAGATATGTATTTTGTCTTTATGTCCTTTATCTCGTAGAGCCCAAAGTCCGTAAGAAGCTCCTCCGCTCTTGCCAGCCTCCGTGTCTTGCTATCCTCAAAAAACTCAAGGAATATGAGGAGGTTCTCCATTACCGTGAGGTCTTCAAAGAGGGTGTGCTCTTGAGGTAGAAAGGTTATTCCTTCCCTTGCCCTTCTATGTGCTGGCATGTGGGTTATGTCCTTTCCATCAAGGGATATGCTCCCTTCATCTACAGAAGTGAAACCCACAAGACAGTTAAAGAGGGTGGTTTTTCCAGCTCCATTGGGTCCTAAAAGCCCTACAATTTGTCCTCTATCAACGCTAAGGTCTATTCCCTTCAGAACCTCTCTTCCTTTGTACTTTTTCCTCACGCCCTGAGCTATGAGCATGGGGATCATTTTAAATCAGCTCCCATTTCAATTTTTGTATTATATTAACGAGAATATAACTTTAAATTTATGTTATTATTATTTTATAAAATATCAGAGGTTTAACAATGAAAGAGCGCATGGTAGGGACGATGATACTAATGGTCTTGAGTGGTGCGCTGGCTAAGGAAGTACAGCTGGAAGAGGTTAGCGTTACCGCAACCAGGACCGAGAGGAAAACGGAAGAAGTGCCTGCAAGCGTGAGCGTGGTAGGTGAAGAAAAGCTCAAGCAGAAGCCTATGTTTAACCTTTACGACGCTCTACAGGGAATATCTGGAATTAACATCACATCAAGAAACCAAGGCTACGACACACGACTGATAATAAGGGGTGCGGGTCTTAAAGCACCTTACGGTGTGAGGGAAATAATGGTGCTTTTAAACGGTGTACCCATCACAGACCCAGATAGCTTAACACGCCTTGACTTTGTGGACACATCCCTCATTGAAAGGGTAGAAGTAGTCAAAGGTCCCAACTCCACCTTGTGGGGGGTGAACGCTTCTGGCGGTGTTATAAATGTTATAACGCGCTCTCCTTTTGAAAGAAAGGGGGGTTTTATAAAGCTGAGTCTTGGGGATTACAACACTCAAAACCATAACCTTTACTACTCAACACCACTGGGTAAAGGCTTTTATATGGGCTTTAATGCGAGTAGGAGACAGACGGACAACTCATGGAGACCCCACAACAAGTTCTGGACTAACCAGATAACACTACAACCTTCTTATCTCTTTGAAGATGGTGGAACATGGGAAAACTATATAAGCTACACAAAGGCATGGCTTGAGCTTCCGGGCTCTCTTGTAGTAAACCCTTCTAAGGGTATAGATCAGTGGTCAGAGTTTAAAAGTACTGGCACAGTGCCTCAGACGGCAGACCCTTGGAAGCACATGGGAAGGTACTCGGAGATATTCTTCTTAAGTTCCAAGCTTAACAAAAGCTTTGGAAACCTTGATCTTACACCCCTTTTTTATGTCAACCACTGGCAACACTACCACCCAGTGATCGGTAGGATAAACGACGCTAACACATGGATTTACGGATTTGACCTTCAGGCAAATTATAGACATAGTTTTGGTGTGCTCACCTCTGGCTTTACCTTAAGGCACGATAACCAGAACACTGATTACTTCAAGTACAGAGATGTAAAAGTTGTCTCAGGTAGAATCGTTAGTACCCTTTCTGATAGAAAGGGAGACCTACTTGAAAAGCAAAACCAGAAAACTACACTCGCAGGTGCGTTCCTCCAAGAATCCATTCAAAAAGATAGATGGATACTGGATATGGGCGTGAGAATTGACAAGGTGAAGTTTGATATATCAGGCTACAAGTGGGGAGACTACGACTTTGTGTCAGGGAACTACCGCATGTGTCCTTCTCGCACAATAGAAAACTGCTTTTCTTACTCAAGGGAAAAGACTTATATTGCTTTTAGTCCAAAGATAGGTTTGGTATACAAGTTTACGCCTGTAATAAACATATATGGAGCTGTTGCAACAGGTGCTAATACACCTTCAAGCAGTGAGCTGTCTTCTAACCCAAACCTGAAGCTTGCAAAAGTTATTAACTATGAAGTAGGTCTCAAAGCAAGACATCATAGGTTTTCGTTGGATACTGCGCTTTACCTTATGCGTGTGAAAGACGAGGTGGTAAGGGTAATACAGCCGGACGGATACACCCAATTTACCAATGCAGGAAAGACGGAGAAGAAAGGTTTTGAACTTTCAGGTTCTTATAGACTCTTTCAGGGTTTAGATGTTGGAGTTTCTTATGCCTATTCGGACTATAAGTTTAAAGAGTTCTCTGAGCTTGTTGGAGGGAAGAATATTAGCAGGAACGGAAACAGACTTCCCTACATACCCATGCATCAATATTCACTGTTTGCAGTCTATTCTCACCCTTCGGGTTTTAGGGCAAGACTCCAGACGGACACATGGGGTGAGTACTACATGGACAATGCCAATACGGAGAAGTACGGAGGATACCATTTTCTTACAAGCCTCAGCTTAGGATACGCTAAGAGGAACTTTGATGTCAGCCTTATGGTTGATAATGTGTTTAACAAAAAGTACGCTGTTGAAGTTTCCAAAGACACATCTGGTGTTAAAAGGTACACACCTGGACCACCAAGGACCTTTTTGGTGAGAGTTAGCTATAACTTTTGAGGAGGTTTATCATGCATGTAGAGAAGGTTCATTTCATAGCAAAAAGGGATAGGAGGGATATATTTAACTTCCCACTGCTTGGCTTCCTTTTTAAAAATAGGTATATGCTTATGTTTTACAGATTACTTACCCTTTTTTTACTATTCTATGCCATAATATACGGTCTTATAAAACCAAACAAGGAAAATATATTCACTACAGCACTCTTTTGGTCACTCTTTTGGCCCTTTTTTATGGTCATAACCCTTCCCACCCTTGGAAATGTTTTCTGTATGGTGTGTCCACATGGCTTTGTAGGTAAATACATTACTAAGTTTGGCTTAAAGCTCAGACCTCCCAGATGGATTGCCAATCCTTACATAGGGCTTATTTTCTCTAACATAACAGCTTACTGGTTTGTGCTTTACACATTCCCCAACTTTCTGAGAAGTCCCCTTAATACAGCTCTTTTCTTCCTATTCTTTACCCTTCTTTCCTTTGCTTTCTTTTTCCTTTTTAGAGGCATGGCTTACTGCAAGTATGTATGTCCCATAGGTTCGGTAAATTCTGCCTTTTCAAGGACTTCTTTTACTTGGCTTTCCACTTATCAGGAAGAGTGTAAAGAGTGTAAAAAACCCGAATGCGCCCTTGCCTGTCCTTACGAGTTAAACCCTTCAAAGTTTGACCATAAGAACTCCATGTTTAACTGTACCTTGTGTATGGAGTGTGCTCATGTATGTGATGCTGTAAAGTTTGAGATAAGAAAGTGGGGAAGCTCCCTTTATAAGGAAATTAAAAATCCCAAACTCATAGAGGTTATGGTTTACCTGCTTCTTGTTGCGGTTATAACTTTCACCATGCGTTTCCATCACGGACTTTCAAGAAGTGGGCTTTCGGAATATATGCCTTGGGTAATTTTGGGTAAGTACATCCAAAATGCGTTTGGACTTCCCAAGTGGGTTGACATGACAGGTTTTGTTGCCATGCTTATGGCTCTTGTCTTGGTCTTCTCTACTGTTTATGTAAGCTTTAAGTTGGTAGAGAAGATTTCAAGGAAGGGATTTAAGGAAAACCTTCTAATACTTGGCTGCGCTTTTGCTCCTCTTATGATAGTAGGTGGGCTGTCGCATGCTCTTGAGTTTTTCTTCATTGATTACTATCACCACATAGTAAACGGCTTTTCCCAAGCTTTTGGGCTTGGTGTTAGTGTAGAACCTCTCGCAAGAAGAGGAGAAGCTTGGCTTAATGTTTTCAAAGTGTTTCCCTTTATAGCGGGTCTTTGGAGTCTTCACATTCTTTGGCATAGGGTGAAGTTGCTGACAGATAAAAATAGGCTTTTAGTGTTTATGGCTGCCTCAGCTTTGCCTATAATATACCTTTTAGTGAGTGTCTTTCAGATTTGGGTGATGATGAACTTCCCACCATCCCACCATCATCACTGAGGTAAAAGTATGCAAGTGAGCGTAAAGGCTTATATAGTATCTCTCTTACTGCACCTTCTTTTTTTCCTTATGTACCCTCTTGTCCTTACCCCCCTTTACAAGAATTCTGAGCTTCTCAAAAGCCCTAAAGTGGTGGAGATAGACCTAACTCTTGAATATGAAAAAGAATTAGAAAGGAAAGAACCTCCACATCTTACTGGAGAAAAAAGAGAAAAACGCCAGGAAGTAGTCCATAAACAAAGAACACAAGCCATTCAAAGCACATCCCAGGTCCATGAAGCTCCTATGCGGTCAGCTCAAGAACAGAATCAAGTTATTCCTACAACAAACATCTCACAGGGAAAGGATCAAAGAGGAGGCACAGACTCGCACACAGAAGGCTCTCAACCATCAAACAAAAAGGCAGAAGCAGGATCAGGCGGTGGGGACACTTCTTCAACATCTAATGTTCAGAAGGAGCTTTTTCTTAAGGAAAAACTATCGGTTATATCCTCTTTGGTACAGAAGAGCATAACATACCCTTTGCTTGCTCGCAAGATGGGCTGGGAAGGAAGAGTGGTGGTGTGCTTTAGGCTAACACCTGATGGAAGACTTGAGGACCTTCATGTGCTTGAAAGCTCGGGTTATGAGATTCTTGATAGGAGCGCTCTTGAAGCGGTAAGCAGAAGCGCTCACCTTTTCCCAAAACCACCTGTGGAGGTCCTGATAAAACTTCCCGTAAACTTCAGACTAGAATGATGAATTATAATTATCCTCTTCTTTCAACTCCCCACGGAAGATTAGAAACCTTCAAATGCGTATAGTTCTTTGCTCATTATCAAACATCACTTTCAACTCCACACGGTAGATTAGAAACCCACTTGCCCTCCGAAGCATTGTAATAACCTTTTGCAACACTTTCAACTCCACACGGTAGATTAGAAACGTGCGTAGCCTTCTCTCTGCCATTTCCTTACTCCCCTTCTTTCAACTCCACACGGTAGATTAGAAACGAGGATAATTAATTTCATGAGAGCAGAAGCAAAAGACTTTCAACTCCACACGGTAGATTAGAAACGGAGAAGAAGAGTTTAGAGGCACTATATCCTATGAGACTTTCAACTCCACACGGTACATTAGAAACTCTTGCTTTTTCCTTACCTCCATGTAAAGAATATCCTCCTTTCAACTCCACACGGTACATTAGAAACTAAAGCAGAAAAGGTAAGAGAGGAGCTACTGAAAAAAGCTTTCAACTCCACACGGTACATTAGAAACAACTCATACGATAGCAGGTATATAGGACTAATTCCAACTTTCAACTCCACACGGTACATTAGAAACTAAGCCTCGGGAGGCATTTATTTTTGTTTGGTCCAGCCTTTCAACTCCACACGGTACATTAGAAACATATGAGCTTTGCCCTGCCCTTCTCAAGCTTATAGACTTTCAACTCCACACGGTACATTAGAAACATATAACAGGTCTAATGGCTTGCAGTAAAGCTTTTCTTCACTTTCAACTCCACACGGTACATTAGAAACTGAGGTAAAGGAGCGTTTTAAGGGGGCATTAAGCAGGTTTCTCTTTCAACTCCACACGGTACATTAGAAACCCGCTGGAGGTAAGCTATGAAGAAGATGGTATCAGACCTTTCAACTCCACACGGTACATTAGAAACTCCTACTTCTGAAGAAGACATTGAGAGGACTGTAAGCTTTCAACTCCACACGGTACATTAGAAACGAGAGTACTTTTTTGAGAAAGATGCGTAAGCTTGGCCTTTCAACTCCACACGGTACATTAGAAACATATAACAGGTCTAATGGCTTGCAGTAAAGCTTTTCTTCACTTTCAACTCCACACGGTACATTAGAAACGCACACTTTAAGCTTATAAAAGTGCCTTCTTAATAGCTTTCAACTCCACACGGTACATTAGAAACAGTGAAAGAAGTTTCTATTTTAAAAACATCTTACAACTTTCAACTCCACACGGTACATTAGAAACCTTAAGTCCATAATGACCATCTACAATGTTTTTCCCATAAAGATCTTTCAACTCCACACGGTACATTAGAAACGGTGATAAAAAACGGTGCTCCTGCTCAACAGCTAACCTTTCAACTCCACACGGTACATTAGAAACGTATCCCATGCCTGTCTGCATGGGGGCAAAGGATCACTTTCAACTCCACACGGTACATTAGAAACCCCAAAAGGGTATTTTAGAAAAACATTATACATCAACACTTTGCTAAAAGGGGTACCCTCTTCAAATGAAGTTAATTTTCGGAAATCTTCAGTTCCTAAAAATGGGCTGAAAAATTACCATTCCTAACTATTGAAACTCAATTATTCCAGAAGTGCCTCATCAAAACATCAAAATGCCAAAATGTTTTGATGAAGGTATTAAAGCTATATCACCCCCTCTTATCTTACAAACACAAACCCTATTCAACTGCCAAGATAACAAGGGTCAGTTTTCTGACCCTCAGTAAAACTTGGTAGTTAATTTTAATGCATGTAATAAGAAAAATCAAGAGGACAAATCACCTCTTCTTAGGTATCAAGGAAAACATCAAGAAAGCTCCTTCTTTCTTTGGTTCTGATTCTATCTGTCCTATATCTGATAGGTCTTCCAAGATCCTCTGCACTAGTCTGTCTCCTAATTCGGGGTGTATGTTTTCCCTTCCTCTGAACTTTATCCTAACCCTTACCTTATCTCCATCTTCCAAGAACTCCCTCATGTGCTTGAGCTTTACTTTAAGATCGTGTTCGTCTATTCTTGTGGATAACTGAATGTCTTTTACTTCAATGGCGTGTTCTCTTTGTTTCTTTTTTGCGGTTTTTTCTTTCTTTTTCTGTTCGTATATGAACTTTCCGTAATCAAGTATTTTGCAAACGGGTGGGTTTGCCTGTGGTGCTATCTCCACAAGGTCTAAACCTTTCTCTTCTGCTATTCTTAGTGCTTCTTCAAGGGGCACTATGCCTACCTGTTTGCCTGTCTCGTCAATAAGCCTAACTTCTTTTGCTCTTATCTGCCTGTTTATTCTGTAGTTTTGCATCATCACCTCCGGATTTTTTTAGATAAAATCATGACTTTACGAATACATAAAGGGATAAAAGGAAATTTATAAAAAGCAGTAAAGTAGAAATCATAGAAACCTTTCTAAAAAACCTTCTTTTAGGATGGTCAAAGGGAAACAGGTCTATATCACCTAAGGACTTTTTTAGTTTTTTCAGATAGTAAGAGGTTATTATGTTAGCCCCCAACCCACTCATGAGAAGTAAAGCGTAAAGCTTATTCGCATCAAGAATAAAATAAGACAGTAATAACAAAAATGCAAGAGGATAAAAGCGCCAAAGTATCCTTCCGTAAAATCTACCTGCAAGGTTCTTGTTTTGTTTTTCTCTAAGGAGCGCAGGTGCTACAACGAACACCAACAGAAATAACGAGCCTGCATAAAGGGTAAGGAACAGATGACTCATAAGGTTTTGGTTTTTACCTTTCTTAAGATTCTAAAAGCTAATCCTGACAAGAAAAGTAGGGTTATAAATCCTACCAGAGCCAAAAAAAGTATGTACTTCAAAGTTCTACCTCTGCGTGCCTTGACGCGTGGCATTGGACATTTACTGCCACGGGAAGGGAAGCTATATGGCAGGGATAAAGCTCTACCCTTACATCTACAGCGGTCACTGTGCCACCAAAGCCCATAGGTCCAAGACCCAACTTGTTTATGTCTTCCATAAGCTCCTCTTCTATCCTTCTGGCTACTGGGTCTTTGCTTCTTTCCCCTGTTTTTCTTAGAAGTGCTTTTTTTGAAAGGAGCGCACAGTACTCAAAGTTTCCACCTATCCCTACACCTACTGTAAGTGGAGGGCAAGCGTTTGGTCCTGCAAGTTTTACTGTCTCAAGCACGAACCTCTTTACTCCTTCCCAACCATCTGCAGGTTTTAGCATGGCAAGGCGCGATGTGTTCTCAGAGCCTGCACCTTTTGGTGCAAAGATTATCCTTATTTTGTCTCCGGGCACTACAAAGAAGTGTATTATGGCAGGTGTGTTATCTTTTGTGTTTTTCCTCTCAAAGACAGGGTCGTAAACCATGGAAGCTCTTAGATAACCTTCTGTGTATGCCTGTCTTACACCTTCGTTTATAGCATCTACCAAAGACCCACCAACTACATGAACATCTTGTCCTAACTCAACAAAAACCACCGCTACACCTGTATCTTGACAGTAAGCCATCTGCTCTTCCTTTGCGGTTTGAGCATTAAGAAGTATCTGTTTAAGCACTTCTTTTCCTATTGGAGACTCTTCTTTTTCTACTGCGGACTCAAAGGCATAGACTACATCTTGGGGAAGCTCGTAATTGGCTTTTATGGCTATCTCTTTAACCGCTTTTATTATGTCCTCACAGTGCACTTCTCGCATGAAGCATATCCTCCACTACTTTTAAGTTTCTTTTCACTGACTCTACAGACCTTCTCCACATTTCTCTCTCTTCCGGAAGCATGGGTATGTTTATTATCTCTTCCACACCACAACTGCCCAGTTTTACAGGCACACCCACGCACACATTTTGAGCCTCGTAGTATTCTCCTTCCTCACCTTCCAAATAAACGGAGCATGGGAGTATCCTCTTGTTGTCCGTAACTATGGCTTCTACCATCTCCACTATAGATGCAGCAGGTGCCCAGTAAGCGGATGTGCCCATCAGGTCCACTATCTCACCACCTCCAAACTGGGTCCTCTTTATAAGCTCAGAGAGTTTTTCTTTAGGTAGCATATCTTTTAAAGGTATTCCTCCCACGTTGGATATGGATATGAGGGGGACCATTTCGTCTCCATGCCCACCTATAACATAGGCGTGTATATCCTTTGGAGACACTTTCACCTCTTTGGATATGAAGGTTTTAAACCTTGCAGAGTCAAGAACTCCAGCCATGCCCATAACCTTCCTCTTGTCAAATCCGAGCATCTTGTAAACTGCGTAGGTCATAAGGTCTACTGGGTTGGTAACTACTATAACTATAGCGTCTTTTGCGTACTTTTTTATCTTCTCGCATATGACGGAAAGAATGGATAGGTTCTTGTCTAACAGGTCTTCTCTTGACATACCTGGCCTTCTGGGAAATCCTGCAGTTATAACTACTATATCAGTACCGTCTAAGGCTTCGTATCCCTCACCCTCCGGACTTACCGTGTAGCCTTCTACTTTGGCATCTATGTCTATGGCTGTGAGCATCTGCTTTATGTCAAGAGCTTTGCCTTTTACTGGTTCTATAAGCTTATCTCCGTCCTTTCTTGGAATGTCAAACATCCTAACATTCACAAGGCCCCTCAGAGCAAGAAGACCTGCGGTGTGCTCACCTACATTACCCGCACCTATAACGGATACTACTTTCCTCATTTTCATGTTTGTACCTCCACCTTCTGTTTGTTTTTTATCCACCTTAGTAAGCCACCTGCGAGCAATACGGATACTTGCTTTGGCGTAAGGTTATACCTACAGGGGATCTCCTCTCCTGTTGTCTTGTTTATAACCAGCACCTCTTTTCCGCTTTTTAACCTTTCTATAAGCTCAGGAATGTATATTTCGTCTCCCATGGAAAACTTGTTGTAATCCTCTTTATCCACAAACTCAAGGGGAATTATGCCAAAGTTTACAAGGTTTGCATGGTGTATGCGCGCAAAGGATTTGGCTATGACAACCCTAACACCCAAAAATCTGGGCGCAAGAGCAGCGTGCTCTCTTGAGGAGCCTTGTCCGTAGTTTTCTCCACCTATTATTATGTTTGCTTTACCTTTCTCGTCTCTTACCTTCTTGGCTCTTTTTACAAACTCAGGGTCTACATAGTGATAGACATATTCACTTATGGCGTATATGTTGGACCTCAAAGGTAGTATTTTGGCACCTGCGGGCATTATGTGATCCGTAGTTATGTTATCACCTACTATAAGGGATACCTCTCCTTCTATGACCTCAGGAAGCTCGTCAAATTCAGGTAGTGGCACTATGTTAGGTCCTCTGTATATCTCTACCTTTTTGGCTTCTTCCTCTGGCAGGGGTTCTATGATGGCTTCATCTCCGTACGGAAACTTTTCCGGCATTTCCACCTTTATCCACTTTATACCTTCTTTTTGAGCAAGCTTTCTGGGATCTACTATCTCTCCTGCTATAGCACAGGCAACACACACTTCAGGTGATGCCAAATACACTTTTGCATCTGGAGTGCCAGACCTTCCCTCAAAGTTTCTGTTGAAGCTCCTTATGGATACGCCACCGCTTGGGGGCGCATAACCCATGCCTATACATGGACCGCAAGCGCTTTCTAATATCCTTGCTCCGGCTTTTAAAAAGTTAAGAAGTATGCCGTTCTGAGTTATGAGCTCAAGGGCCTGTTTGGAACCTGGAGCTACTGCAAATATCACATCGGGATGCACCTTTCTACCTTCTAACATCTTCCCTGCACGCGTCAGGTCCACAAAGGAAGAGTTGGTACAAGAACCTATAACTACTTGGTCTACTTTTATACCTTCTACTTCTCTGACTGGCACCACATTGTCCGGAGAGTGAGGGCACGCTATGAGAGGCTCAAGCTCTGAAAGGTTAATTTCTATGATCTCATCGTACTCTGCGTCGGGATCTGGTAGTAGCTCTATCCAGTCTTTTTCCCTTCCCTGAGCTCTAAGATAATCCCTTGTTATCTCGTCAGAAGGAAATATGGAGGTGGTTGCTCCAAGTTCCGCACCCATGTTAGTTATAGTTGACCTTTCAGGAACAGAAAGCTCCTTTATACCTTCACCAAAGTATTCAAATATCTTGCCTACACCACCCTTAACAGTGAGCCTTCTTAGAAGCTCAAGAATAATATCCTTTGCGGTTACCCACTGAGGAAGCTTTCCTGTAAGCTTTACTCCCACTATCTTGGGCATCTTCATGTAAAAGGGTTCACCTGCCATAGCGGCCGCTACGTCAAGACCTCCTGCACCAATGGCAAGCATGCCAACTCCTCCAGAAGTAGGAGTATGAGAGTCAGAGCCAAGAAGAGTTTTACCGGGTTTTGCAAACCTTTCCAAATGGACCTGATGGCATATACCGTTGCCCGGCTTTGAAAGGTATATACCGTAGCGCTTGGCAACGCTCATGAGATACTTGTGATCGTCAGGATTCCTAAAGTCTGTCTGAAGCATGTTGTGATCTATATAACTTACAGAAAGTTCTGTTTTTACTCTGTCTACTCCCATGGCTTCAAATTGAAGGTAAGCCATAGTTCCTGTTGCATCCTGCGTGAGTGTCTGGTCTATCTTTATAGCGATCTCTTCACCAGGTATAAGCTTTCCACTCACCAAGTGTCTTTCAATTATTTTGTAAGCTACAGTGCCCTTTGCCATAAGAACCTCCTGTACAAAAAGTGATGATCAATATTATAGACTTTTTGCGCTATAATTCTACCATGTCCACAAAGGGGAAGGATTTTTTGTCCTTTTTTACCTCTTTGGCTGTAGAAAAAGGTTTAAAGTTTTTGGGGGTGTTTGACAGGAAAGCCCTTTTAAGCCTTGAAGAATACCTACAGACAGACCTTGGAACCCACGACCCCACAAAGTCCAAAAGACCCTTTATAGGACAGTTTATTGCAGAAAAAGATAGCTACAGAATAGTTTTCCTGACTTCTAAGGTGCAGAGGATCTTTATAGACCTTGGCAACTGCCCAAGCTGTAAAAACCTAAAGCCCTTTGCCTTTGCCTTTAGAGACAGGAGAAGAAAACGTATCTTAGCTTACCTAATCCCAAAGGAAGTAATAGACCATCTTAAATTCCACAACTGCGGAGTTTGTAAGGATTTTGAATTTTTAGACCATCTTCCTGAGGAACATTATGAGTAAAAATTACAAGGAAGAGCTGATTTTGCTATTGGATGGGAAGAACACACCTCTGGAGCGAAAGCTAAAGAGCATGATAATCACCATAGCACGCAGGTCTGGGCTTGAAACACCCATTATGGAGAAGTACGGAAGAGACTTTGTAGAGGACATTTATTCAGAGTTCTTCCTTCACCTTATGGAAAACAAGCACCTACTTATATCTAAGGAATTCATTAGTATAAATTACATAAGCGTTATGATAAAAAACCTTATGGTGGACAAGCTCAACGGCTCAAGATACATAAAAACCGTAAGCTATGAGGACCTAAACTATAAAGATGATGAAGGAAGAGAGGTAAGTTTTGAAAGCACCATAAAGGATGAGAGGGAGTTTTTCTCACAGCACGAGGGGGATCAGCTGTTTGCTCTTGTTCTTGAAAGTCTAGATCAAAAGGACCTTATAGCCCTTTGCTACTATATTACTTACTACATAAAAGGTGTAAAACCCAAGGTAAAGAGCATGTCCACAAATAACCTGTATAAGCGTAAGGAAAGGCTCAAGTTAAAGATAAGCAAATACTTAGAAGGGTTGAGTGAGCAAGAGGCAAGATACTTGTTTGAGAAGTTGCTGTCAGAAGTATGCGAAAAGTTAGATTATTAGTATTAATGAGGAAACTGCTATGATCCTAAACCTTTTGAAACTCTACGAAGATACAATCAAAGATGGAGACCACACGCCAGTTCCTCTTGAACCAGAGCCAGTACAGGTAGGACAAGTAAGAGCCTTTAGCATGATACCAGAAGAGCGTTTTCTTGTGCTTGAAGAACTTGATAACGATCTTTTCCTCGTAGTTCCAGTATCTTCTTACCTTCAGCTTCTTACAACTGATCCACTACCCCCACTTTACGAGTGGAGAGGTCTGCGGTTAGCATTAGCGCCTATTTGGTATCATATCCGAAAAGAGATCATAGAAAACTACTCCAGAAAGCTTTTTATCATAAAGGATCTTACCTCTGCAAAAAACTACATAAAAAGTGTGCAAAGACAAAACTTGCCTTGGTATACAAAAAAATTCCTTCACCTTAACGCAAAACGCTGGGCTAACCTCGTTTTAGTCAGTCTTCTAAAGGATGTATGGGAAAGAGAGGAAGAGCTGTACATTCAAAGAGTTCAAGGGGATACTTCAAAGCTTTTAACACCTTTGGCACTTGCAGCACACTCTAAGTACAAAAGAGGCGAAAACTACTTTGCGGTCTTTGAAGAGGACAGGCTCAGGCTATACCTTCCTGTGGATTATCTTGGGAAGAGGATCTCAGTAAGGATAAAGGATGAGCTCATTTTTGAAGGAACACTTGAGAGTGTGATTTTGGAGATCATGGGGGATTTCAGAGGTTTTGAGGAGGACCTGCATGTTGTACAGCTTTAGCTCTTTTAAAGAGGAGGATCTTTTGGGCTTTTTGCATGCGGGGGAACTGGATGAGCACATAGCGGATGTTTTTAAGGAATTCAACGAACTTAGTCCATTTGTTCAGTTTGAGCTTATAAAGTATGTAAAAGAAAAGAGTGTTTATGTGGATGTACATGTCCTAAGCAAAACCTTAGGGACAAGCCAAAAAACTGCGGAAGAAATCCTCAAAGGTGAGTTTAAAATCTTTACCTTCCCTGCGGTTTCCACTCAAGGCTACTCTCAGATGGTCCAGGGTATGGTGATAAAAGATACCTCTCAAAGGATTTGCAACGTGGAGGGTATAAAAAGACACATAAAGTCTGTGGAGGATCTGCTTAAATCAAGGGGTTTACTGAAAGATTATCTCTCTGTGTTCCTAAACAGCTATATAACAGGGAAGAGTTTTCAGCTTAGTTTAGCTCTATCGCTCCTTACAGAGAAAGTGCCAGATAGGTTCTGTTTTACGGGGGGTGTGGATGCAAAGGGAAATGTGCAGGCAGTGGATAACATACCACAGAAAGAAAAAGCTTGCAGATCCTCTGGTAAAAAACTCATAAGCCCTGTAAATGTGCGTAGCGTAGATGACATAATAGACTGGTTTTCTAAACCCTTTGTGGATGTGCCCTTTGTGATCACAAAGGAGAGAAGCAGACCCAACATAGGGGACTTTTGGGAAGAAGAGCACGTGCTTAAAAACCTAAAGCACTTTCATGAAATAACTGAGGAGGACCTTATACTGGAAACGGGACAGCTTGAAGGTCAAAAGTGGCAGGAGGTATGCACTGAGTTTATAAACAGGATAAGGAGAATGGACTATGAGCTATCAAACAGGCTACGGCTAAACTTGGTTATAAACGGTCCCACCGCATTGGCTATGGCTCTTGGCATACTTTATAGCCACACAAGACCCTTCAGAGTATTTCACTATAGCAACAGCGAAAAAAGATACTATACAATAGATGTTTTCAACACAAGGGAATTAAAAGAACGCGTAAAGGAATACACACACACAGAAGCAGAGCTGGATAGCTCAGAGGGTAAAGACCTTGCAGTAATTATCAGGGGAGCACATCACGACCCTACCGGAGATGTAAAAGCCTACTTAACAAAAGAGGGCATAAGCGCCGATATTTTGGTGCTAAGTCCAAAGGAGAAAGAGGGAAACATACCTCCAAACCAGCTAAAAGAGGTAGCAAAGGAGTATGCATCTCACATACAGTCCGCAAGAGCTCAAAAACACTATGAAAACATTCACTTCTTTCTGTCAACACCAGTAGCTATAGGGTACTTGCTCGGTGTTGCCTTTGGCCATTACACAAAGGGATACATATACAACTACAAAACCAATGAGCTTTACGAGAGAGTCCTATCTTTAGAGTTCCTTAGAGACCTAATAGAAAAAGCCTAAGGCACAAGAAGCCTCTTTACGCGAGAGGACACATTGCACATAATCTCGTAAGGTATGGTTCCTGCAAGCTTGGCAAGATCACCAAAACTTTGGTGCTCTCCAACAATTTCTACCCAATCACCTACCTGTGCAGATGTGTTATCCAAATCCACAACAGTCATGTCCATAGTTATGTTTCCCAAAATCTTTATGGGTTTATCCTTCCAGTAAAGGTATCCTATGTTAGAAAGCGCTTTTGTGAGTCCATCTGCATACCCAAAGGCAACTACACCTACTTTTTTCTTTTTATCCGTTGTGTAAGTTCTTGAATAGGATACTGGATGTCCGCTGGGGAGGTATTTTACAGATATAATGCGCGCTTTTAACCGCAGAGCTCTTTTTAGGGCTACTGGGTAGTCTGGAGCAGGTTTTTCTCCGTACATGGCAAGGCCTATCCTAATGTGAGTAGTAAAAGGCACACGGTATATAACACCCGCGGAACTTTCCATGTGTATATCCACACTTGAGTAATCCTTTACTATCTTTTTGAACTCTTCTATCTGCCTTAAAGAAAAATCTCTGTCCAATGGACTTGAAAGGTGTGTAAGAACGCCTTTTATCCTGCTATCCCTTATCACTTCTTCAAGAAAACCGAGCCTACCCATACCCGTGTCATACTTTACATGAAAGCCCACATGGAGACCTTCTATCACTTTAAGATGCTCTTTGTGGGAAACAACAGGAGTAAGACGGTATTCTGTCAGTGCTCTTTCCTCACCCCTTAGTACGCCCCCAAGAACTAGTATATCTTTTTTAAAACCAGCCTTTCTGAGTTCTACACCCTCTTCAACACAAGCTACAGCGTAAGAGGATACCTCATCCATATGTTCCAACACACTACACACATGGAAAGCAGACATACCATAGGCATCAGCCTTAACTACTGCTATAATCTTTTTACCGGAAAAATCCTTTAGCGCCTTTATGTTGTGTCTTATAGCGTCCGCACTTATCTCCAAAACAGCTCTTGCCATAGGAAGCACATATTATAACGCAGGCTGACTTGCATCATCTTGCAGACCTTGTGCAGATCCCTTTAAAATTCTAATAAAACTAAGAGAAGGAGGTTGTAAGATGGCTCAAACTGTTACTCTAAAGGGAAATCCTGTTGCTTTATCAGGTCCTACCCTTTCTGTAGGAGACAGGGTACCCGAAGCGGTAGTTGTTACCAAAGACCTTCAGGAAAAGATCATAGGTGGTGCAAAGGGTGTAGTGCAAGTGATCATAACTGTGCCTTCTTTGGACACCCCAGTTTGCGAGACAGAAACCAAAAAGTTCAACGAGATGCTTGCCGGTATAGAAGGTGTAGATGTAACCGTGGTCTCCATGGACCTTCCCTTTGCAGAAAAGAGGTTTTGTGAAAGCTTCAACATAGGCAATATAACTGTAGCCTCTGATTTTAGATACAGAGACATGGAAAAGTATGGAGTTCTCATTGTGGAAGGTGCACTCAAGGGTATACTGGCAAGGGCAGTTTTCATTGTAAATAAAGACGGAAAGCTTGCATACATACAGCTTGTTCCGGAGATCACTCAAGAACCTAATTACGAAGAGGTTGTCAAAAAGATAAAGGAGCTTTTATAATCCATTTTATGAAGGAAAAGATTGTAAGGTTTTGTGTGTCTTTGCCCCAGTATCTGTTAGAGGAACTTGATAGGAAAATAATAAAAAGGGGCTATTCCTCAAGGTCTGAGCTCGTAAGGGACCTTATAAGAGAACTTATGGTAGAAGATGCGTGGCGGGAGGAGGAGGAGGTTATTGGCGTTTTAACATTAATATATGATCATCACCAGAGAGAACTTGCTCAAAAGATGCTTGAAATACAGCACAACCAATATGTAAAAGTGCTTTGTAGCACACACATACACTTAGACCACCACAACTGTCTTGAAAACATAGTGCTAAAGGGGAAACCCAATGAAATAGAAAGTATATCCATAAACATAGGAGGACTCAGAGGCGTTAAGTTTGCAAAACTCACCAAGGCTTCTAATGTGTAAAAAACAGGGAGGCGCAGAGCCTCCCAAGGATCTCACTTCCTGAACCTCCGTAGGATTCCTACCGCAGGCACCAAAAGCCACGCAAGAGCATTTAAGGGACTTGCACCATAAGACACAGAACATCCACCACCACCTCCACCAGAAGAGGCTGTGCTACCGCCAGAGCTTCCACCAGTGGGTGGCTGAGGCTGTGTGGGTGGCTGAGGTTGTGTGGGTGGCTGTGTCTGGGTTTGCTGGACGCCTTCTCCCGTTATGTACATCCTCACAGGGTAGGGTGTGTTGTAGTAAACCTCAAGGTATGCCTCTTTTTTGCCTACGCTCTTGGGCTGGAAGATGATACCCACCGTGCAGTAGCCCGCAAGGTTAAATTGCGTGGTCCCACAGGGCCTTTCTCCCGCATTCAAATCAAGTATGAAGTTTTGTTCTTGGGTTTGCGTGGGCGTAAGAGAGCTCGCTTGAGCGTTAGATTTAAGAGATGACAAGCCAGTAAGTGTGCTTCTGAACTCTCTTATCTGTATGCCACTTATGAAGATGAGCGACTGGCTCTCTATCTTTACTATAGCAGGACCCTTTGTGGTGAGCACTGGCACTTGCTTGAAGTCTATGCCCCTTAGGTCTCCAAACTGGGGTGAGGTGATGTGGGATAAGCTTGGTTGAGGTGGTGGAGCACTGCCTCCTGCAGATGCTGTGCATATAGCAAACTCTCCTACTGCAAAGCCACCTGCTCCTGGGTCGCAGTTTATGGTTATGGAGTTTATGTTTGGAGAAGCAGATACAAAGGCAAAACCTCTGGCACCTGAATTTCCGTTAATAGGCACAGGACCAGAATTATCCCCAGCATTGGTGGAAACAGTGCAGTTATAAAACCCAAAAGCGTCTGGTTCTACATACAGCATAAATCCATAAACCGCCGGCGCTATGTTTAGCGTAAGGCTGGACGCTCCCCTCGTGGAGAAAACTGGACCCGTATAACCATGAGACCAGGTAGCCCAGAATACAGGAACAGTGAGTTTTTCAACTGCGGGAGATGTAGTTAGGTTATAGCCAGCTGGTGCACCGGGTATTGTGGATACTAAAGTAAAATCTGGTATGGCGGCCTGAGCGGATAGGTTAAAGGGTATAAAGGTGCAACCCCCTACACTGGTGGGTGGTGCGGAGGTCCCAAGGTCGTAGTAGGTAGCCCAAGACGCTCCTACCGCACTCAGAGCAAATGTCAGACCGAGCGCAAGCCTTCTCATGCTTCCACCTCCTTACATTCTTTTTTAAACATCTCACAAAGAACTTCTACGCCCAAACGCACAAGAAGAGAGATGATGCCAAACACCACCAAAAGCGGAAGACCCAAGGAAGAACGCAAAAAGCCTACTACTATTCCTAAGGCTTCCTTTAGTTCTTTACCTACAGATATCTCTTTGCAGAAAACCTTCAGGATAGGGCATTTGTTTTCTTCCCAGAAACTTTTGCCTTCCTCCTCTTCCTGCGCGCGCATAAGGCGGACTTTCCTTTTTGCAGAAAGCCCCATGCCTATGAGCTCAAAGGCTTGTCTCTCATCAAGCCCCATCTCAAGGGCTTCCTCTACGATTTGCTGTGCTTGCATATTTCTTACCTCCCACAAAGATTTTCCACTTATCCTATTCTTTTCCCTCTTGCCTGTCAAGTCGCACCCTTGTAGTAATTTTGTCGCATTATCTGCGCTACAAACTTGACTACAAAAATGCTCCAAAGCAAGAATTCAACGCTGTTTTACACAAAAGTGGTATGATATTAAAAAGTAGGGGAAAGGGTATGGGTACTTTTGCTCTGGGAGGCTTTGTGCTTTGGTTGGTGTCTTTTCCTATGGCTGGCTTTCTGCTGGATAGGGTTCAGCTTATGCCATACTTTCTTCTGGCTCACATAGTAGGATTACTAACCTGCTTTTTGCTTGACAGAAAGATACTCCTTTTTGCTATACCTCTCACTGCGGTGGTTGCTCTCTTTACTGCGGTTTATCCTTATGTAGGTTCAAAGGAGTACCTCCTTATACTCATTGGCTTTATGTCCGCTTTTACCGCTACCTACACGGGCTTTTTGATAAGCTCGCAGGGTAGTATAAATAGTTTTTTTGGGCTTGCACTTGGAAATGTAGGCTCACTTTTTATTTCTTTCTTTCCTGTTGAGAAAACCTTTAAGTATCTGCTCTCCGCAGTGTCCTTAGTTGCAGTCATGTACAGTCCAAAACAGGTTCCTCAGGCGGATAAATCCTTACATTCTCTATACAGGATGCTTCCTTACTTTTTGGTCTTTTATGCCACTGGCGGGCTCATGTACAAAGGGGTTTTGGAGTTTTACGCACAGGTGTCTTATCTGCATGGTCTGGAAGTAATCTTTTACGCAATGGGGGTTTTGGTATCTTACAAATTGCTCAGCCTTTTGGGCGAGAAGGCTCTCGTGGCGGTTTCTGCTTTTTTGAATGCTACCGCATACGCACTTCTTCAGATGGGAGGGGTGCATCTTTTGAACCTTTCTATGTTTTTGCTTCAGGCTGGATTTGGCTTTGCGGACTTTTTGCTTCTTTTCACTCTCTATAATATAAAAGATACTATAAGGGCTTTTTCCCTTGGCTTTGCTACGGTATGTGTGGGTATAGTTCTTGGCTACTATGCGGGCATGCTAAAAGACTACGCCGAGTTTTTCACTGGACTTGGTAGTCTTATGTTAGTGGCTTCTTTGGTGTATTACTTCTCTACGGAGAAAGTGCCTAAAGAGGTGTCTGAAAGATTGCCTCAAGAACCATCAGATCAAGAGGAGGTTTCTGCAGAGAAGTTTCTTAACCACCTACAGAACAGTCTCCACAAAAAGCTCAGCCCCAGAGAGTTTGAAGTTTTACTCCATCTTCTGGAAGGTTGCGACTATGAGAATATATCCCAGAAAATGGGTCTCTCTACCTCCAGCGTAAGAGAGTACACAAGAAGGGCTCTTCTTAAACTTGAGATGGATAGGGAAAGCCTCATAAGTATGTATAAAGACTGGATGCATCAGTATGCGTAATATTACACGGAGGGGGAGGGATTCGAACCCCCGGTGGGCTGTGAACCCACTGGTGATTTCAAATCACCCGCCTTCGTCCACTCGGCCACCCCTCCTAATAATTAAAATTAAAAGATTTAAAAGTGCGCTTCAACGTATGTATGATTTTTATCATGATAAGCTATCAGAAAGTGGTAGTTGTGTTATCTTAACCAATAAGTTATGGAGAGGAAAGTAAAGATAGTTGTAGATGGAAGAGAGATAGAAGCTCAAGAGGGTGTGTCCCTGCTTGAGGTCCTCCTAAAAGAGGGCATAAGTGTTCCCTACTTTTGCTACCATCCTAAGCTCAAGGTAATAGGTGCCTGTAGAATGTGCATAGTGTATAACGAAAAGACGGGAAGGCTTATAACTTCTTGCAACACAAAGGTTGAAGATGGTATGAGCATATCCACACAGCACGAGCTTGTAAAGAACAATCAAAAGTATCTCCTTCAGGCTTTTATGACAAGACATCCTCTTGACTGTCCTATTTGCGATAAGGCGGGTGAGTGCGACCTTCAGAATCACGGAGCAATATTTGGACCCCAAAGACAGATAGTTCCCGTTTCAGCGCTTGAGAAAGAAAGACACTACATAGATTGGGAAAGTGACTTTCTTGAATACTACACAAACAGGTGTGTAGTTTGTTATAGATGTACAAGGGTTTGTGATGATGTAAATGGAGCTCGGGCTCTTTATGTGGAAGAGAGAGGCTTTCATGCTAACATAGTCCCTACTGTAAGACCTATAGATACATCTTCTTGTGAGATGTGTGGGCTTTGTGTGTATGTGTGTCCTGTGGGTGCCATTATTTCTAAACCTTTTAAGTACTGGAGCAGAAGCTGGCTTCTTCAAAAAGAGAGAACTGTCTGTAATGTCTGTCCTGTTGGGTGCGAGATTCAGGTGGAGTATGGTATAGGGGACTGGCGATCAAAGCAAAAGGTCTATAGAACAAAGCCCACGGATGACCTCAATATCTGTGCAAAAGCTTTCTTTGGCTACGATGCTCATAATACAAACAGGCTCTTAAAACCTTATATTTACGGAAAAGAAGAAAGTGCGGGAAATGTGGTTAACTTCATAGCCAGCTTGCTCAAAAACTACGGAGAGAACACAGCCATAATCATATCTTCCTACCTCAGCAACGAAATCCTTGAAAACATAAAGGATGTGGCTATAAGAAGTGGCTCTTATGTGTGTTCTACGCTCACTGAAGATTTCTACGCATTTCTAGAAGGATACGGCGATTATACTCCCATTTACATAGATGACATTAAATCTGCGGAGAACTATATACTGTTTGGTGAGGACATAACATCTACCGCACCTGTGCTTTCTTACTATGTGAAAGGTAAAGTTTATAAATACGGCAGTACTTACAAAGATGCCAAGTTCAAGCCTATAGTCTTTAATAATCTGGAAGAGCTTTATGCAGAAGTGCCAAGTGGAGGTGTTTTGATAGCAAACACTACGGGCATTGTGGGATCATCAGCCAAGAGCTTGGGAGAGTTTGTAAGAAGACTCTCTGAGGATAAGGCTTACAAGGTGCTTGTGCTTCATAAAGATGCCAACTACTTAGGAGTATATAAAACCTTCGGAAAAGATACCCTTTCAAACTTTGGTGGTATAGTAAATGGGATTTCCGAAGGTCTTATCAAGAACCTTATAGTTTTTGGAGAGGAGCTTCTTGATTATTACCATATGCAGGAACTTACGCAAGTTTTTGATAAACTTGAAAAGCTTGTGGTCTTTTCTCCTTTTGCAGATGGGCTATCAGAGTTGGCGCACGTAAAGGTCCCCATGGAGCTCTATGGCGAAATGGATGGGACCTATCACACCCTTATGGGATTAAAGAAGGGCAAAAGATTTCTGCCTTGGTCCTTTAACAGTACAGCTTTCTTTTCTGACCTCTTGGAAAACTTACCCAAAGTAAATAAAGGGATAAAGGTTATAAAAGGTGAGTGTATTACACCAAAGCGTCTGGTGCATCTTTACAAGAGCAACTGGATAACAGACAGGAGCGAAAACCTAAAAAAACTATACGAAAAGAACTCCATATGGATAGAGATACCGTCATAATAAACACTATACGATTTTTGAGTGTTGATCAGGTAGAGAGGGCAAAGTCTGGCCATCCTGGCATGCCTCTTGGTGCTTCCCACATAGCTTATCTCATATTTGACAGGTTTCTAAAGTTCAACCCAAAAGACCCAAACTGGATAAACAGGGATAGGTTTGTGCTATCCGCAGGGCATGCCAGCGCTATGCTCTACTCACTCCTTTTTGTAATGGGGTACGATCTGACCATTGAAGATCTAAAATCTTTCAGACAGCTAAATAGCAAAACACCCGGTCATCCAGAAAGCCATATAACACCCGGTGTGGAAGCAACCACAGGACCATTGGGGCAGGGTATAGGCAACGCAGTAGGTATGGCCATTGCAGAAAAATATCTATCAAGCCTTTTCAACAGGGAGGGATTTCCTATAATTGACCACTACACCTTTGCATTAGTAAGCGACGGAGACTTAATGGAAGGTGTTTCTTGTGAAGTAGCACAGCTTGCCGGACACTTTAAACTTGGTAAGCTAATAGTTATTTGGGACAACAATAAGATCTCCATAGATGGACCTACATCCCTTGCGTGGTCTGAGGATGTGCTCGGAAGGTTTTCTGCTTTCGGTTGGCATGTGCAAGCCGTAGAAGACGGCTACAATTTAAAAGAAATAGAGACCGCCATAAGGTCTGCTATAGAAGAAAAGGAAAAGCCTTCTTTTATATCCATCAGGACGCACATAGGATACGGAAGCCCAAAGCAAGATGACGCAAGCGTTCACGGTGCTCCCTTAGGCAAGGAGTTAGTCCTTGAGACCAAGCGCAGATTCGGTTGGCCTGAGGAAGAGTTTTATGTGCCTGATGAGGTGTATGAATACAGAAAAGAGAGGATAGAAAGAGGAGCAAAAATTCAGGAAGAGTGGAACAAACTCTTTCAAGCCTACAGAGAGTCTTATCCAGAACTTGCAAAAGAGCTTGAAATGGCTTTTAGAGGTGAATGGGGAGAGGAGTACAGAAAGCACATACCCATTTTTACAGAACCTATGGCTACACGCCAGGCAAGCGGTAAGGTATTAAACGCTATAGCCAAGTACATACCCACCATGATAGGAGGCTCTGCAGACCTTTCTGAGTCCAACAACACCTATCTGCACGGTATGGGAGACTTTCTTGCAGACAACCCAACAGGCAGGAACATACATTACGGTGTGAGAGAACACGCAATGGGAACAATACTCAACGGTATGGCATATCACGGCGGAATACTTCCTTACGGTGGGACCTTTTTAATATTTTCCGATTACATGAGGCCATCTATAAGGCTCGCAGCTATGTCAGGGCTCAAAGTGATATATGTTTTTACCCACGATTCTATCGGTTTGGGGGAGGACGGACCTACACACCAACCCATAGAACAACTAAGTTCTTTAAGGCTCATACCAAACCTATGGGTATTAAGACCAGCAGATGCTAACGAAGTAGGTATCGCTTGGGATATGGCTTTGCAAAGAAAGGACGGTCCAGTAGCTATAGTTCTAACACGGCAGAAAGTACCCATTATAGACAGGAAAAAGTTTGCTTCCTTTGAAGGCGCAAGAAAAGGTGCGTATGTTCTTGCCGATACCCAAGGTCAGCCAGATGTAATAATCTTTGCAAGCGGTTCAGAGGTACACCCTTGCTTATCAGCGCTTGAGATATTAGAAAAAGAAGGTATAAAGGTAAAGCTTGTAAATATGTTTTCTTTCGAGGTCTTTGAACTTCAAGACGAAGATTACAAGAGGTACGTGCTTACTCCTGAAGTGAAAAGGAGGGTAGCCGTAGAAGCAGGAAGGGGTTTGTGTTGGCACAAGTATGTGGGAAGTGAGGGATTAATCATAGGTGTTGAGGAGTTTGGTAGGTCTGCACCAGGTGATGTGCTTATGGAATACTTTGGCTTTACTGGTGAAAAGATAGCCAAAAAGATAAAAGAGTTCTACTTTTGAGATAATTCAAGGGTTTGGTGAGTTTTTAGGTGATCTCTCAAAGACTTGACAAATAGATAGTTGAGAGTGTGACCACCTCTGTAAGATACTATCCGTCCTTTTATCCTTTTTCCAATAAGAGCCAGATCTCCTATAAGGTCCAAAAGCTTGTGTCTAAGAGGTTCATCTTCACAGCGCATACCACCTTTGTTGTACACAAAACCTTTACCTAATAGCAAGGCGTTCTTCAGACTACCTCCTTTTGCCAAACCTTTTCTGTGTAAGTGTTCAAGTTCGTAATCATAGCAAAAAGTTCTTGCAAAAACTATGTCCTTTACATTTCCGTTAAACTCAACAACTCTCTCTTCAAAAAATCCGTTAATACTCCCCACATAAGCTACTGAGAGTTTTTCGTACGGTAGTGCCTTAATGTATCCTTTAGAGTTCCTAACCTCAAAACTTAAGCTGATCTCTAAAATATCCGCAAGCGTTGGTAAGACAATCACTTTATCTTTTAACACCTTGTAAAAGTAATACCCACTTCCGTCAAGAATTGGTACTTCAAAACCTTTCAAAAATTCAACAGTGGCGTTATCTATTCCTAACATAAAAAAGACAGCCATAAGATGCTCTACTGTTTTTATAACGATGCCGTCTTTGCCCAAATCCGTTGAGTGGTCTGTATTTACCACAAACTCCAACTTTGCTGGTACATAGACACCAGCTTTTAAAAACCTTATTCCCACATTCTCTCTTTCCGGATGTACCACTATTTTAGAGTACTCACCTGAGTGTATGCCTATACCTTCAAAAGAGACGCTTTCCTTTAAAGTGCGCTGGTTCATGTACTTTTTTAATGCAAGCTTGATACCAATGACTTTATTAAGCTTACCACGCTCTCTACGCTTTGTTTTTCAGGCAAAAAACAGGATAGCCCAGATAAGGATGTAAGTTCCTCTTTTGTAGTTTTGCCAATACACACTATCTTTTTTTTCTTTAAAAGCTTTGTGCCTTCAGGTTTTGGTAAATTTGCAAAAAAACTTCTAACCGCGGAAGGGCTCGCAAAAAACACAAACTGCCCCATAGAAAGCCTTTTTAGAAAGTCCTCTCTATCATAAAGCACATACTCTGTTGCATAGACATTCAACGGATAAACGGTAAAACCCATATCACTTAACCACTTTATTAGCTCCTCCCTACCTTCTCTTGAGCGTGGCAACAAAACGGTGCCTCGCTTTTCCTTTTCCATAAGGAGTTTTATCTCCTGAGCATAATACATTTCAGGAATTTGGTAAACACTGTATCCGTAGCTTTCCACAGCCTTTTTTACCGCCTCTCCTACCACTATTATCTTTTCATTACCTCTTAACTTAGCTCTCTCAAAAAAGTATTTTACCGCCTTTGCACTTTGGAATATAACAAAATCAAAGTTTTCATCAATGGGCTCAAAATCAATGGGTAGTGTTTTTATCAACGGTAAGGCAATTACACCCAAACCTTCCCTCTCAAAAAGCTTTCTGTCTCTTTCTATATCTTCTGGACTTCTGGTAAGTATAACCTTGTGCATTATGTTAAAAATATTATAGATGATTGACTACAGGGATCTTTTAGAAGGTAAAGAGAAAATATGCGTTGTGGGACTTGGTTATGTAGGTCTTCCTCTTGCGATTGCCTTGTCCAAACATTTCAAGGTTATAGGTTATGACAAAAAGAGTTCAAGGATAAGCGAGCTAATCTCTGGCTTGGACATTACAGGGGAGGTATCCAAGGAGGAATTGATCTCTTCTAACATAGACTTTACTGATGACGAAAGGCGTATATCTGAAGCTAAGTTTATAGTAGTTGCTGTACCAACGCCAGTGGATAAGATAAAAAACCCAGACCTCTTCTTTTTAAAAGAAGCTTCTATGACGGTAGGAAAGTATTTGAGGAAGGATAGTGTAGTAGTTTATGAGTCTACAGTTTATCCGGGTGCTACTGAGGAGGTGTGTGTTCCCATACTTGAAAGTCAAAGTGGTCTTAAGTGGAAAGAAGACTTCTTTGTAGGCTATTCACCGGAAAGAGTAAATCCGGGTGATAAGGAACATACAATAGAAAAGGTAGCAAAAGTAGTTGCTGGGGATACAGAAGAAACCCTTGATCTGATAGCTCGCGTATACGGTAAGGTTATAAAAGCTGGCGTTTACAAAGCACCAGATATAAGAACCGCAGAAACTGCAAAAGTCATAGAGAACATCCAAAGAGATATAAACATAGCCCTTATGAACGAACTTGCTATGATATTTAATAAGCTCGGGATAGATACAAAGGAGGTACTCAAAGCTGCCGGCACCAAGTGGAACTTTTTGAGGTTTGAACCGGGTTTGGTAGGTGGTCACTGCATACCTGTTGACCCTTATTATCTTGCCTACAAATCTTTACAGGTAGGACACATCCCGGAGCTTATCTTAGCAGGCAGAAGGATAAATGAAAGTGTGCCCTTTTATATTGCTAACCAAACGGTAAAGCAGATTATAAAATCCGGCAAAAGAGTAAATTCTGCAAAGGTCCTTCTGATGGGTATCACCTTTAAGGAAAACGTACCAGACATACGAAATAGCAAAGTGTATGACCTTTACAGAGAGTTAGAAGAGTTTGGCATAAAGGTTTATGTGTATGACCCCATAGCAAACAGGGAAGAGGTCAAGGAAGAGTACGGAATAGAGCTTTTAGAAGATATAAAGGCACAAGCACCTTACGATTGTGTGATCTTAGCAGTTAGACATAGAGCTTTTCTGGATATTGACCTATCTTTTTATGCATCTCTTATGACAAAACCTTACATTCTTATTGATGTTAAAGGTGTCTACGAAAGGTCTAAAGCGCAGAAGGAAGGTTTTATTTACTGGAGCCTATAGCACGCGCCTTAGAGTGGAAACCACATCCAAAAGCACATGGAACACCTCAGAGAGAAAAAGCCCCAAGAGGAAGTAAAGACTTGCAGGACTGCTTGCTAACTTTTCCAAAAATCCTACAAAGTCAAAAGAAAGAATAGCTTTATCAAGGTTTATTTGACTCAGCATACCTACAATTACAAAGTACAAGATAAAGATGAGGAAGTTTAAGTAAAACAGTCTGATTATTGTCCCCAAGATGGGTATATGGCTTATACCCCTGTGTTTGGACTTTTTTTGGTAGGGTAGCCATACGACTTTAAGGTATCCCCATCTTTTGGAAGGTTTTGAGTGTCTAAGGTCAAGGTCTGGTGATAAAAAGAAAGTACCTATTATGTAGCCTAAAGTGAAAGGCAGGTAAAACTCCTTGGGTATAAAGTAAAGAGGTATAGGCATAAGTAGCATGTTTATCATATCGTGGCTTTTACCAAGAGCCATTTGGTTCCTCCACATCCACAAGGTGGAAAAGCTTACCCTTTCTTGTATCTACGCTGTAGGCAATCCTTCTTACAGAGCCGGGAAGTTTCTCCCATTTATCTCTTAACATAGTATCATAACTAACAAAGGTTATGTTGTGCTGTGCTTTTAAAATAAATCTTCCGTTAATGGTTTCTACTTTTTCTATTCTCATGGGCGGTGATACGAACAGGGGTTGAGGAAAACCCTCACCGTAAGGCTCTAAGCTTTTCAAAGCTAATATTACCCTTTGGTCTACGCATGCAGGGTCCAAAGTCATATCTATGTACAGTCTTGGCTCTTCTCTTTTTATCTGCGAGAATATCTGTTCCACCAATGTTTCAAAAGTTTGGACTTGCTCCTTTCTTATGGTGATACCCGCAGCACTTGTGTGCCCTCCCCATTTTATGTACATATGAGCTAACTTTTTGAGACCTTCGTAAACATTTATACCTTCTACACCCCTTACAGAAGCCGTTGCCAACTCTTTACCTACGGAAAACACAGCGGAAGGTTTTGAGAGAAGGTTTGAAAGCCTACCTGCCACTATTCCAGCTACACCGCTTGCCCACTCACCCATGCGTACCACTAAGAAGTTCCTTTCCTTTTGAGAACTAACTTCACTTATGGCTTTTTCAAAAGCTATGTTAGAAATGTGCTTTCTCTGTTCGTTAGCCTCTTCTACCTTTTTAAACCACATCCTTGCGGTGTTTATGTCTTTTGAAAGCAGTAAGTTCATGGATATCTTGGGTCTGGAGACTCTACCCGGTGCGTTGAGTCTTGGTGCTACGGAAAAGGTAATGTCCTTTGAAGTAATCTCACCTTTTATACCTATGCCTTCTAAAAGAACCTTTATACCGTATGATGTGGTTTCTCCACCTGCCAGTATGTAGTTAAGCATCCTTATGCCGTTGGATACGAGTATGCGGTTCAGAGGATTAAGAGGCATCACATCCGCAAGAGTCCCTATGGCGGTCAGATACAGATAATCCCGTACATCAAGTTCCACATTAAGTTCTCTGTTTAATCTTGCGGTGAGGTAAAAGCAAAGAGCTACAGAAGAGATCTCTTTGAGTTCGTTGGGAGTTCCTTGGTCTATCTTTGGGTTGACTATCAGTGCAGGAGGGAGTTCTTCGTGAGGGTTATGATGGTCTATAATAATGGTTTCTATAGGGGATTTTTTGAGCTCTTCTATAGCGGTAGTGCCGTTATCAACTGTTATGAGCAGTTGAGCGTATTTGGCAAAAGTATCTACGAGATCTTTTCTAAGACCGTATCCTGTCTGTCTTGTAGGAAGCACAGCGTAAACTCTTGCACCTGCCTTTTTTAAAAAATCATAAAGTATGACACTTCCAGTTATACCGTCAACATCGTAGTCTCCGTATATGATGATCCTTTCTCCCCTCTTTATACTTTTGATGATTCTTTCTACAGCTTGCTCCATGTTAGGAATAAGGTGGCAAGGTAATAGGTTTTTCAGTTTGTTGTCAAACACCTTATCGTCTACATTCCTGTTGGCAAGAAGCTGAGCTACCAGGTAGCCATACCTCTCTTGCAGTTCCTTATGTGGTTTTATGAACTCGCTTAAAAGAAGCCACTCTCTACCGGATATACCTTTCATAAAACTCCTCACACCACTTGGATATACTTCCCGCACCCATAAAGAGTATGACATCCGTATCTCTTGCAGTGTCTCTTATAGCAGAAAAAAGCTCTTCTTTGTCTTCAAAAAATCTGCACCCTGTAGCTTTTGCCAAGTCTATACCAGAAATACCATAAGAGTTCTCCTCGCCTGCTGAGTATATATCTGTCAAAAAGCACACATCAGCAGACTTTAAGACCTTTACGAATTGGTCAAAAAGGTAATAAGTCCTTGAGTATCTGTGGGGTTGGAAGATAAGCAGTAGCCTTCTGTGTGGATACATTTCCCTAATAGCCCTTATAACTGCCGAGATCTCTGTGGGGTGGTGCCCATAATCGTCATATATAGGTGCACCATTGAAGTAGCCTTTGAGTTCAAGCCTTCTTTCCGCGTTTTTAAAGTTTTGCAACGCTCTCTTTATGGTATCTACGCTTATGTTCATCTGTAGACTTACTGCTATACAGGCAAGTGCATTATAAACATTATGCTTTCCCGCAACAGACATTTGAATTCTTCCCATATACTCTTCACGGTAAAAAAGGTCAAAACTGTAGCATCCTGCCTGCAGACTCAAGTTCTTAGCCATAACATCAGCGTTCCTTTCTATACCAAAGGTTATAAGTGGCCCTTTCACTTTTTGCATGATCTCCCTTGAGTTTTCATCGTCTGCATTCATCACGCAAAAGCCGTAAAAAGGTATGCTGTTAGCGAACCTAAGAAAGGCATTCTTTATGTCTTTAATATCTTTATAATATCCAAGATGTTCTTTGTCTATGTTTGTGATCACTGCTACCGTTGGAATGAGTTTAAGAAAAGAACCGTCGCTTTCGTCCGCTTCTGATATGATAAGGTTATCCTTACCAAGCCTTGCATTGCTACCAAACTTATGAAGTACTCCCCCTATTATCACTGTGGGATCATAACCTGCATCGTGCACCACATGAGCTATCATAGATGTTGTGGTAGTCTTACCGTGTGAACCGCAAACCGCTATACCTTCCTTTAGCCTGAATAACTCTGCCAGCATTTCTCCCCTTGAAATAACAGGAAGTCCCATTCTCTTAGCCTGAACTATTTCTGGATTGTCTTCAGATATAGCAGAAGAGTAAACTACTACATCTGTATTTTCTACATTTTCTGCTTTATGCCCTATAAAGATTTTTGCACCTTTTTTTCTCAAAAGGTCAACATTTTTGTTCTCTTTAATATCTGACCCTGATACCTCATAACCCATCTGTAATAGGATCTGAGCTATGCCACTCATACCAATACCACCTATGCCTACAAAGTGAAACTTTTTTATTCTTTCTCTGAACATGAACTAAAATTATAAGACTCACCTCTCCTCTATGGTCAAAAGCACTTGAGGTAGCATGGTACCGTTTACGAAGATGCCTTCCTTAACAAACAGCTTCTTTATAACTCCATTTGTTGGTGCTTTTATAGTACAGTACTCAATCAGCTTGTTAAGTTCGTCAATTTGTGCTTTAATAGCTATGTACTTATTCTTTTCCTTTTCGTACTTGTTTTTCCAATCTTCGTACTCACTTTTTGAAAGGAGGTCTCTATTGAAAAGCTCTTCGTATCTTTTGAAGTCCTTCTCCACCTTTTCTAAGGTGAGTTTTTGGCTTTCTAGCTGAGCGATGAGCATTTCCCTTTGCGCTATGTAAAGCGCTGGGTCTATCTCTACCAAAGTTTGACCTTTGGAAACTCTCTGTCCTTCACTTACATAAACTTTCTTAACTTGACCCTTCACTATAGCATAGACTCTTACATCTTGAGCAAAGGATACACAAAAGCACACAAGTAAAAGACTAATTAGCTTTGATAAACTCATCATTTTTCTCAAGCACAAGAAAGGGATCAAGTCCTGCAAGATGGTAAAGTCTCGCAAGGAATAGGAGTATGTCGTACTTTGCTTGCATGAGCTGTCTTTCTGCTTCGGACTTTTCTGCCATGGCGTATCCCAGGTCAAAGGCGAGTTCCAGTTCATACTCAGACCTCCTAAGGGTTAAATTTTCTTCTGCGAATCTGCTTCTTGCAAGGGCAAAGTCCCACTGAGCCAATAGGTAAGAATACCTGTAATCCGCTGAGTTGGAAAGGAGTTTAAACTCGTTTATAGTGTCCTCAAGCTCCACCTGAGCTATTTTTCTGTATGATGTGAGACTTTCCATCTTATAAAGAGAGGTAGGATCAAAAAGAGGCATGAAAATCTCTATACCAGCTCTCCAACCATTTTGATTGAATGCTCTTGTTTGGGGTGTTCCCGCCCTGATGGAATTGCCAAGCTCTCCTCTAAACTGCACTCTTGGTGCCATAATGTTATTGGCTTCTTCTATCATCTCTTCGTAAAGTTTCACTTCAAGGGTCTTTATCTTCACAATGGGATTGTTTTTTATAGCTTGTTCCAAAAGCTTATCTTTATCTATCTCTCCCACCTTAGGTTTAAAGTCTAAATCTTCTACATCTATAAGAGCGTTCATATCTAAGCCTGTTAGTTTCTTTATATCAAGGAGTGCCTTATTATATTCGTACTGAGCGTTCAAAAGATCCTTTCTTTTTTCTCTGTATATGCTTTCAAGTTGATACACTTCCAAGTTTGTAGAGACACCCAAATCTTTTTTCTGTCTTGCCCTGTCGTAGCGCACGTAAGCTATTGCCATCTCTTCCCTCTTTACTTCTGTGAGTTTTTTATACAAGCTTGCCTTTGTGAAGAGCTCCAGTATCCTAAGCTTTATATCCCTCTCTAACTGTTTTAAAGCTTCCTGTTTTATCTCATGTCTTAGCTCTGCACTTTTAATCCTTGATGCGGTTTTCCTATACTCGTAAAGAACATTTACGAAACTAACGCCAAAAGACTTCTCCCAGTCTTGAGTTTTTGAATTGTACAAGATGCCAGCTCCCAAGGTTATGTAAGGTAAGAAGTAATTTTTTGCCTCCTGCCATTGGGAGTTTATGGATTCTATTTCGTATCTGAGTTTTTTGAGCTCTGCGTTGTTTTTTAGTGCAAGCTCGTAAGCTTTCTGGGGTGTTAGTTTTATAACCTCCTGCCCAAAGGTGAAAGAAAGTAAAAGTAGTGTGATCAGGAGTATCATTTACTATTTTCTCTGATGAACTTGATAAGGTTCATGTTCTTATAATGGCCTTCTACTATATACCTTCCTATTAGTATGAACTCTTTGGGTTCTATGTAGCCCGGGACCTTTGCTACCACATTGCCCTGCTGATCAAAGAACATGAATACGGGTGTTAGCCTTACTCCATACTTGTGGGCAAACTCCCTTTCAGTCATCTTTTTACCATCTAAGTCAACCACTTCGTTAGATCCCCTTATGTCAATCTCCACCATGTAGAAGTGTTTCGTAAAGTAATCTTGCACGTTCTTATCCTGAAAAGTGACCTTTCTCATCTTGTCGCAGAAGGGACAGCCCTCTTGATGAAACATTATGAAAAGATACTTCCTTTCCTTTTTGGCATCCTCAAGGTCCTCCTTTAGGTTCAGCATGGAAGGCTTTAGAAAGGGAATGCTTAATACTGCGGACATACAAACAAGAGGCAAAAGTAAAATGAGAGTAAAAATGTACTTTCTCATTGCATACCCCCCGAAATTATGGCAAGTTTAAGCTCGCACTCAAGAATAAAATCTAATGCCTCAAGTTTCATAAGGGCAGTGTGTATGTCCTTACCCCAGACATACACGCCGTGTGACCTTAGTAAAAAGCCAGCAAGTCCAGATGCGCTCCTTAGCTCTTCTTCTACCTTCTTTGCAAGCTTGGGCATGTCCTGTGAATTTTCAAAGATGGGAAGGATAAGTTCTGCCTCATGCGTGTCTATACCTTCAAAGGCTTTTAAAAGCTCATACCCTTGCAGGTATATCTTACTGTCCTTTACTATTCTTGAGATGACTGTGGAGTTGGGAGAGTGAACATGCATAACACAACTTGCGGAAGGTATGCACTTATATATAACCGCATGCAACAGAGTTTCTGCGGAAGGCTTGCCCTCACCAGCTAAAAGGTTTCCTTCCATATCAACAAGAACAAAGTCTTTTGGGCTAATCTTTCCTTTGTGCTTTCCTGAGGATGTTATGAAGAAGCTTTTGTCATCCACTTTTAAGGAAAAGTTTCCACTGGTTGCAGGAAGCCACCCCTTTAAATAGAGGTCTTTTATAATCTTTGCAAATTCTTTAAGTCTTTCTTTCATGGCTTTTCTTAGGTACTTGAACCGCTTTTAGTCTTAAATTTTTCTAAAGCTCTTTTTATGCCCCTTACCGCCTGCCTTATACGGTGCTCATTTTCTACTAAGGCAAACCTCACATAACCCTCTCCATACTCACCAAAACCTATGCCCGGTGAGACTGCTACCTTTGCCTCTTGGAGCAAAAACAGGGAAAAGCTCAATGAGTCCATATCTACCCATTGGGGTATCTTTGCCCATACGAACATGCTTCCTCTTGGTTTTTTAACTTCCCAGCCGATCCTGTTTAACCCTTCTACGAGCACATCTCTCCTACTTCTGTATATCTCTCTGTTTTTCTCCACTATCTCATAGGTGCTTTCAAGAGCTATGATGGACGCTACTTGTATAGGTGTAAAAACTCCGTAGTCTAAGTAGCTCTTTAGGTGAGCTAAATTCTTTATGAGAGTCTCGTTGCCAACTACAAAAGCTACCCTCCAACCTGCCATAGAAAAACCTTTGGACATGGAATAGAGCTCTACCGCTACATCTATAGCACCATCTACCTGAAGGATACTGGGTGGAGTATAACCATCAAAACCAATGTCCGCATAAGCAAAATCATGCACTATCCATACACCTTCTTGCTTGGCAAGTTTTACTATTTGCCTAAAGAAATCCAAGTCCACGCATAGGGTAGTAGGATTGTGGGGAAAGCTAAGAACTATGGCTTTCGGTTTCCTAAAGGATGTTTTTATAAGGTCGTGAAGTCTCTTTATAAAGTCTTCCGTAAGGTCTTCCTCTGGTAGTAGCGGAACAGAGATAGCATCTGCGTTGCATATTATAGGAGCATAATAATGTATAGGATAAGTGGGGTTTGGAACTATGACTGTATCTCCGGGTTCAAGCATAGCAAGCATAAGGTGAGAGTAGCCTTCTTTTGCACCTATGGTCATTATGGCGTTCTTCTCTGGGTCTAACTCTACGCCGTACCGTCTTTTGTAAAAATCGCAAATGGCTTTTCTGAGTCTTGGTATTCCTTTCGATGCAGAATAACCGTGTACATTGGGTTTCCTCGCAACTTCGCACAGCTTATCTATTATGTGCTCAGATGGAGGAATGTCCGGATTTCCCATACCTAAGTCTACTATATCCTCACCTTCTCTTCTGAGCTTATACTTTAGCTCGTTTACCATCGCAAACACATACTTAGGTAGTTTTTTAACCTTTGGAAACATCCACTCTTCACTCATTTTCCGTTTCCTCTTCAAGTTCTTTGCAATTTATACACATGGTGGTTACGGGTCTTGCTTTTAGTCTCTCAAAAGGTATCTCTCTTCCGCAGTTCTCACAGATTCCATAAGTCATATTTTCCATCTTAAGAAGAGCGTAATCTATTTTTCTGAGAAGTTTAAGTTCTCTGGTCTTTACCCTCTGGAGTTGTAGGTAGCGCTCCGTTTCTATGTTAGCCCTGTCTATCTCGTCTCCACCCTCAAAGGTTATGTTGGAAGGATCTTTTATCTGCTCATCCGCAGACTTAATGATCTTCTCCCTTATGGATAGAAGCAGGTCTCTTAGCTCTTTTATTTGTTCCTCTGTAAGATGGCGCATATTTAAATTATACGCTGGGTGAAGATCTAAGGTATAAATTTAATACTTTTGCTATAAGATAGTAAAACATGATAAAAAGTATTCTGCTTAGACTTTGTCCCAACTGTGGAGGAGATATTAGTGCAGACAGACTGCTAAAGGGTTTGCCTTGTAATGTTTGTATGCCAGATGAGGAAAAACCACTATGTTCCGTGCTTAAGCAAGGAGAGCTTAAAAAACTCTGTTATGTGGAAGAGCAATTAAAAGAGTGGGAAGAAGTCTTTGAGATGTACATAAGGTCAAAGCCGTGGAGTTTGCAGTTTGCGTGGGCTAAAAGGGTTTTTCTGGGAAGTTCCTTTGCTCTTTTAGCTCCAACAGGCGTTGGTAAAACTTCCTTCGGTTTGTCTTTGGCTTTCTATCTTGCCAAAAAAGGAAAAAAGTCTTACATAATCCTGCCTACCAGACTGCTGGTAAATCAGGTAAGCAAGCGCCTAAAGAAGATGGGGATTAAAGATTCAGACCTTCTTACCTTTGGTGATGAAGAAAGAAAAAAGAAGGAGGAAAAAAAGGAAAGATTAGTAAAAGGAGACTTTCTCATACTTGTTTCCACCTCCATGTTCCTTTATAGGAACTATCAACTTATCCCCAAGGATATGTCTTTTGTGTTTGTAGATGATGTAGACTCTTTTTTGAAAACTGCTAAAAATGTAGATAAAGCTCTTTATCTTTTAGGCTTTAGTGAGGAAGATATAGAAAAAGCTATGAACCTCATAAGGTTAAAGGAGAAGTTCAAAAAAACAGATCAAGACTGGGAGAGGATAAGGGAGCTTTCAAACCAACTTAGAGAGCTGTCTCAAAAGGTAAAGGGTGTGCTCGTAGTATCTTCTGCTACATCAAACCCGCGCTCCAACAGGATAAAACTCTTTAGAGAGCTGTTGGGTTTTGAGGTGGGAACTCCTACTTTTTACCTTAGAAACATAGTAGATGCTTACGCACATTACCAAGAGCAGGACCTTTCTGAATGGATAAAAAAGCTGGGTAAAGGTGGGCTTGTGTTTTTGCCCTCTGACAAAGGAAAAGAAGAGGTATCAAATCTTGTAAAAAGCCTTGAAGAAAAGGGTATAAGAGCGGTCTCTTATGAGGACTTAGATGAGAAGCATCTTCATGACTACGAGAAGGGCAAAATAGATGTGATAGTGGGTATAGCTTCCTACAGAAATCCTCTGGCAAGAGGCTTAGATATGCCTCATGTGGTCAGATACGCTCTTTTCTACGGTGTTCCCAAAATAGTGATATCTCTGAGTTTTGAAAAGAGCCTTTCTCATTTGCTTTGGGCTCTCTCTTCTGTTAGGCATCACATAGCAAAGCACCTGAGCCATCACATACAAAAAGTGGATAACTGGATATCCAAGCTAAAAAGGTATCAGTACATAAACGAAGAGTATCTGGAAGAGAAGAAGGATCTCAAAGATAAGATAGACCAGCTCAGAGAGGAGATAAGGCAGTTTTTGATGAGCCAAGAGGTCATCAGTATCATTGAAACATCAGAGGACCTAACGCTAAGACTCGTAAATGGGGATTATCAGATGGTGGTCTCTGACGCTACAGGATACCTTCAGGCAAGCGGAAGGACCTCCAGAATGTTTGCAGGTGGCATAACAAAGGGACTTAGTCTCCTTTTAGTTGATGACCCAAGAGCTTTCAATCATCTCAAGAAAAGGGTAAGATGGTTTAGTGAAGACATAGACTTTGTTCCCATCTCTTCCGTAGACTTGGAAAAGGTGCTTTTGGAGATAGACAATGACAGAGCTAAGGTAAAGGAGTTCCTAAAGGGGGAGAAAGCTCCACAGCAGACAGACCTTCTAAAACCTGTACTCATAGTGGTTGAATCACCAAACAAAGCAAAAACAATAGCTAACTTCTTTGGAAAAGTAGTAAGAAGAAGAATAGGACAACACGAAGTCCTTGAGACATCTCTTGAAGACAGATATCTTATGATCACCTCTTCTTTGGGTCATGTGTTGGACCTTAACAAGGAAGAGGGATTCTACGGTGTTTATGTAAATGAAGAGATAGTGCCTGTTTATGAAAGCATTGAAGGAAAGGAAGAGCTCATAAAAAGCATTAGGAGAATGTCCCTTGAGGCTATGCAGGTGCTTATAGCAACAGACCCAGACACAGAAGGAGAAAAAATAGGCTGGGATCTTATGGAGTTGCTAAAACCATATGTGAAGGACATAAAGAGAATGGAATTCCACGAGGTGACCAAAAAAGCCATAATTAAAGCCATAAAAGAGCCAAGGGACTTTAACGTTAACTTGGTAAAGGCTCAGGTGGTGCGAAGGGTTGCAGACAGATGGGTAGGTTTTGAGTTTTCTAGATTTTTACAACAGGCGTTTGGAAAAAGCTGGCTTTCTGCTGGAAGGGTTCAAACACCTGTGCTTGGTTGGATCATAGAAAGGGAAAAAGAATACAGAAAAAGGATATACAAGGTCTTTGTGAGGATAGAAAGGGACGGAAAAGTCTTTAAAACGGAGTTCAGTTTTGAGAACAAAGATTCCGCAAAGGAGTTCTACGATAAGCTAAAGTATCTTGAATTTCAAGTGCTTGAAAGCAAAGAAGAATACAGAAATCCACCTCCTCCTTACACTACAGACAGTCTCTTGAAAGATGCCAGCGATAGGTACAAGTTTTCACTGCCAAAGACTATGGACTTGGCTCAGACGCTCTTTGAACTTGGTTTCATAACATACCACAGAACGGATTCTACGAGGGTTTCTGATTACGGTATAAACGTAGCCAGAGAGTACATAAAGGAAGAGCTTGGAGAAGAGTATTTTAGACCCCACCGCTTTGCAGAAGGTGGAGCGCACGAGTGTATAAGACCAACAAAGCCTATGGATACGGAAGAGTTAAGAGCTTTAGTCCTGAGCGGTCAGGTGGAAAACATCACAAGGGAACACATAATGCTCTATGACCTTATTTTTAGGCGATTCATGGCAAGCCAGACAAGACCCGTAAAAGTAAAAACCCTTGAAGTACTTGTAAAAGCAGGTGAGTTGGAGCAGAAACACACGCTCACAGTACAAATCCTTGAAGACGGTTGGAACAGGTTTTTGTACTTAGAGATGCACCCGCACATAGAGGGTAAAGTTCCAGTAGAGGGCATAAAAGAGCTGAAAGAACTTCCTAAGGCATTTCTCTACACTCAGGGTGAGCTCGTTCAGGAAATGAAGAGAAGGGGTATAGGCAGGCCATCTACTTACGCTACCATAGTGGAGAAGCTCTTGGAGAGAGGCTATGTGATAGAAAGGAAAGGCTTTTTGATACCTACAAAGTTGGGCAAATCCGCTTACGAATACCTGAGCAAAAGGGAGGGCATAAGAGAGTTTGTCTCGGAAGAATTCACAAGAAAGCTTGAAAGCCTTATGGACTTGGTGGAAGAGGGTAATGTGGATTACCAGGATATACTTAAGGACTTATACAGGGTTATAATGTCCTTAGAACCCCTTTTGGAGGTAGGAAGATGATCCTTCACCCGCTTTTTGCTTACGCTACTGTACTGTTAGCCCTTGTAGTTTTTGTGCTTTATACTCTCAGTTTAAGTCTGCTAAAAAACAGCCAAGCTTTTAGGTACGCACTTGTTTTACATGGTTTTCTTATAGTGGTAGCGTTGCTGTCGGTGCTTGCAGGATTTTCGGTCTCTGCTGTGCCATTGGTGCAGTCCAAAGCACCCTTTGTCTGGATGTTTCCTCACAAGTGGAACGGCATACTTCTTTTACTTTACACACTTTTTTCCTTCCTGTTTTTATGGTTTAAGGGAGAGAGTGCAGGCAATAAAGGGCTATTGGTGAGTGTAGTTGGGATCCTTATAGTGCTCTTTCAGCTCTTTACCGGGTGGATGTTAAGGCTTGTATTTTTCTCGTAAAAGTCCTATATTCATAGGCTATGTTGGAGAGGTACCGCATGCTAAAAGAATACACAGGTCCCATAGACTTAAAATACATGTCTTATCAAGAGCTGACCGAGCTTGGACAAGAGGTAAGAGATTACATTCTTGAGGTGACAGCAAAGAACGGCGGACATGTGGGTCCTGGTCTTGGAGTTGTGGAGCTCACCATAGCTCTTTTGAGAGCCTTTAATCCTCCTTCTGATGTGATAGTTTGGGATATTGGACATCAGGCATATCCTTGGAAAATACTCACGGACAGAAAGGAGATCTTTCCTACCTTAAGACAGTACGGTGGTATATCGGGTTTTCTCAGAAGAGAGGAGAGTTTATATGACGCTTTTGGTGCAGGGCATAGTTCCACATCCATTTCTGCTGCGCTTGGTTTTAGAAAAGCGATGGATTTGCTGGGTCAAGAAGGTTATGTAGTTGCAGTTATAGGCGATGGTGCTATGACCGCAGGTATGGCTTACGAAGCTTTAAACAATGCGGGGCATCTGAGACCTAACCGCTTTATAGTGATACTCAACGACAACGAGATGTCCATATCTCCTAATGTAGGTGCCATATCCACTTATCTCAGTAAGATTCTTAGTGGAAGATTTGTACAAGAGACAAGACAGAAAGTAAAGCATCTGCTTGAACACATAAGCGGTGCAGGCAGGATAGTAAAGCTCACTGAAGAGTTCCTTAAAGGGCTCATATCCCCCGGAATAATATTTGAAGAACTGGGTTTTAATTACATAGGACCAGTAAATGGGCATGATCTTCCCGCTCTTGAAAAAACTCTTGAGAATGTGAAGCTCATAGAGGGTCCTGTACTTCTCCACATATACACTAAAAAGGGCAAAGGCTACAAACCAGCAGAGAACGATCCCGTCACTTGGCACGGTGTAGCTCCTTACAAGAGAGAGTCAGGAGAGTTTATCAAAAAACCTTCACCTCCTACATGGACCTCTGTTTTTGGCAGGGCGGTAGTGGAGCTTGCAGAAGTGTTTCCCGAACTTGTGGTTATAACACCTGCCATGAGGGAAGGCTCTGGACTTGTAGAATTTAGTCAGAAGTATCCCAACAGGTTTTTTGATGTAGGTATTGCGGAACAGCACGCTTGCACCTTTGCAGGAGGACTTGCCGCTCAAGGGTTAAAACCCATTGCTTCTTACTACTCCACTTTCCTACAGAGAGCCTACGACCAGGTGATTCACGACATAGCCCTTCAAAACCTTCATGTGGTATTTGCCATAGACAGAGCTGGACTGGTAGGAGATGATGGACCAACACATCACGGAGTTTTTGACCTTTCTTATCTTAGGTGCATTCCCAACATGGTAGTTTCTGCTCCCAAAGATGAGCAAGAGCTCAGGGACCTTCTTTATACCGCTCTTGAGTGGAACGGACCCTTTGCAGTAAGGTATCCAAGGGGACCAGCTTACGGAGTGCCAACGGAAGGCTTTAAGAAGATACCCGTAGGTAGCTGGGAAGTTCTTTTGGAAGGAGAAGATGTGGTCATTCTTGCAGTCGGCTATACTGTATATCAGGCACTAAAATCTGCGGAACTCCTCAGGAAAGAAGGTATAAAGGCGGGTGTGGTAAATGCTCGCTTTGTAAAGCCTATGGATGATGTGCTTCTTACACATCTGTGTGAAAGGTATCCCCTTTTTGTAACGGTAGAGGACAACACTGTAGTTGGTGGTTTTGGCTCTGGAGTTCTTGAGTGGCTCTCCCAAAAGGGTATACTAAAGAAGACACTGCTCATAGGCATTCCAGATAAGTTTATAGAACACGGAAACCAAAACTTGCTCAGGAGCTTGGTAGGTATAGACGCAGAAGGCATAGCCAAAAGGGTAAGAGAGTTTGTGAAAAAGTCAGAGCTTCACATGCTTTAACCAGCCCCAGTTATCGAGGGTCCACTCAACGGTTCTCTTTATACCCTCCTCTAAGCTCACCTTTGGCTCCCAACCCAAAACTCTCTTAGCTTTTTCTATATCAGCCCAGGTGGCTTTCATGTCCGCTTTGTGAAACTCTTTATATTCCAAAAGAGCCTTTTTACCCGTGTATCTTTCTATGAGCTCAATGACATAAGAGAGACTGTGAGGTTTATTGCTTCCAAGATTGAATATCTCATAGCCTACTGTGTTAAGAGCAAGGATAGTGCCTTCTGCTATATCATCTATGTAAGTGAAGTCTCTGCTCTGGCTACCATCACCGAAGATCTGCAAAGGCACACCCTCAAGAATCCACTTGATAAACCTAAAGATGCTCATATCTGGTCTTCCCGCAGGTCCATAAACGGTAAAGTAGCGCACCACAGCCACATCTATTTGGTAGAGGTAATGGTAAGTATAAGCCATAACTTCTGCGGACTTTTTAGAAGCTGCGTAAGGAGATATAGGTGTATTCACAGGAAGGTCTTCTTTGAAAGGCATGGGTTGTCCTGCGTATAAGGAGGAAGTAGAGGCAAGGACAAACTTTTTTACCCCATGCTCCTTGCACATCTCAAGGAGGTTAAGCGTCCCAAGAGCGTTGGTAGTCATATAAACAAAAGGATTTTCTATAGAATACCTAACACCTGCTCTTGCTGCCTCATTTATTACCGCATCAAATGAATGTCTTTTAAAAATTTCCCTAAGAGAGGAGAGGTCTTCTATGTCTGTTTGATAAAAGGTAAAGTTTTCGTAATTTTTAAGAAGGTTCAGTCTGTAATCTTTTAGCCGGACATCGTAGTAATCGTTAAGGTTATCTATACCTACAACTTGGTGTCCTTTCTGAAGGAGCTTCTCACAGACCTTCCAGCCTATGAACCCTGTGCACCCAGCAACAAGAAAAACACTCATTATAATGATTTTAACATGCATCAACTAAGCCCTCAAGAAGCCCTTTTTAAACTTAACGCAAGTTTACAAGGTCTCAGCGAAAGAGAGGCACAAGAAAGGTACAAGCAATACGGACCCAATGAACTTATCCACGAAGAGGAAAGCAAGTGGAGGCTTTTCTTAAAACAATTTACAAGCTCTTTCAACTTGATACTTATGATAGCAGGGCTTTTGGCTTTCTTCTTGGGAGACATGAAAGATGGCGTGGTCGTTTATGGGATCGTAGTGATAAATGGTCTTATTGGCTTTTATCATGAACTTAAAGCTCAGGCATCCGTCAGAGCTTTAAAGGAGATGACCTCACCTAAGGTTAAAGTGATAAGAGAAGGCAGAGAGAAAGAGGTAGACATAAAAGAGCTCGTCCCCGGCGACATGGTACTCTTATCAGAAGGTGATGTAGTTCCTGCGGATATAAGGCTTGTGGATGCAAGCGGTCTGCTCGTCGATGAGGTAGTACTGACGGGAGAATCCTTTCCTATAGAAAAATCCGCAGATGTAGTTCTTCCTGAAGACACACCCATTTACCAAAGGTCTAACTGCCTTTACAGAGGAACGACCATATTAAGGGGTAAGGCTTTGGGAGTGGTTTTTGCAACAGGCAATAACACTCAAATAGGTCAGATAGCCAAGAAGATGCAAGAAAAGACACCTCCAAGCCCCCTCACTAAGGCTCTGGAAAATTTTGGGAAAAAGTGGATAGTGGTACTTCTGATTATTTTATCTTTCTTAGTGCTCATAGGTGTGCTTCAAGGAAGAGAGCCTAAGAATCTTATGTTTTTTGCTGTTGCTCAGCTGGTTTCTGCGGTCCCAGAAGGGCTTCCAGTGGTGGTTACCATAGCTCTTGTGGTGGGTGCGTTGAGATTAGCAAGGGAAAAGGTTTTGGTAAAGCACCTTCCTGCTGTTGAAACATTGGGAAGTGCCACCTACATCTGTTCTGATAAAACGGGCACCATAACCTTAGGAAAGCTAAGGGTTGAAGAATACGTTAGCTATGACAGGTTGAGGCTCTTTTTAGCATCAGCCTTATGCAACGATGCCACGGAAAAAGGAGGCGATCCGTTGGAGGTTGCTCTGCTTGAGTGGTTAGAAAGAGAGAGGGTAAACTGGAAGTTCTTGAGAAAGGTCCATACACGCCTTTGGGAGCACCCCTTTGATACCAAAAGGAGACTAATGGCGGTTATAGTCTCTTCAGGTGAAGGCTTGCATCTTTACATAAAGGGTGCGCTGGAAAGCTTGGCTCTTCTGTGCGATAAAGAATTACCGGAAGATGTATGGAAACACCACGATATGATGGCAGAAAAAGGTTTGAGGGTGTTGGCTTTTGGATATGCAAGGCTTGAAGAAATTCCGAAAAGTATAGAAGATGCAAAGGCAAAGATAGTGGGACTTGTAGGGTTTTTAGATCCGCCAAAGGAAGGAGTAAAGTCTGCAGTTGAAACTGCCAGAGAGGCTGGCATAAGGATCATAATGATAACGGGAGACAATGTGCTTACAGCAAAGACAGTTGCAAAGATGGTTGGTATTCACTGGGAAGGAAGCTTATGTATAGAAGGTAAAGACATGGAAAAGCTCTCTGATGAAGAGCTCTACCACCTGCTAAAAAGGGTTTCTGTTGTAGCTCGCGCCACACCCGAGGACAAATACCGTATAGTTAAGGTGCTTCAATCAAAAGGGGAAATAGTGGCTGTTAGTGGAGATGGCGTCAACGACGTACCAGCCTTGAGGGTAGCAGACCTTGGAATAGCCATGGCTTCTGGTTCTCAAGCAGCAAAAGATGCATCAAAGATGGTTATATTGGATAATAACCTTGCCATTATAGTGAACGCTATAAGAAGAGGCAGGCTCATAACCAAAAACATATCTAAGGTAATAGTCTATCTCCTCTCCACCAATGCCTTTGAGATAACTTATAACTCCCTTGCATTGATAAATGGCTTGCCTCTGCCTCTCTACGCTACACAAATACTGTGGATAAACCTGGTGACTGATAGCGTGCAGGATAAAACTTACCCATTTACCCATTACGAGGGAAACCCTATGAAGGAAAAACCACGCCATCCAGAAAAAGCTTTTACAGGAAAGGAGGTGTTTTTGAAAGTACTATACAACGGACTTATTATGGGTGTTGCCCACTACTTTCTGTTTAAGTACCTGCTTGCCATCTACCCTTATGAGACAGCTCTGAGCATAAGCTTTACTTCGGCGGTAATAAGCCAGTGGGCTGTAGGCATTCAGGAGATTGGAGAAAGCCCCTTCTTCAAAAATCCCTTTCAGTACTTAAAGCTCAATCCTTACATATATTTGGGAATATCTATAGGTTTACTACTGCAATCTTTGGTGGTTTTTGTCGTACCTCAATACCTTCACGCGGTTCACCTTTCTGTTGAGGAGCTCTACTACGCAGTCCTTGTGCCTGTACTCACCTTCTTAGCCATAGAAGTGAGGAAGTGGATGCTCTATATTTATAAAGCATGTCCGACAGAGAGGATATTCTTAAAAAGATAGACATTGTGGATGTCATATCCTCTTACATAGACCTCAAAAGGGTAGGAAGTAATTACAGCGCAAGATGCCCTTTCCACCCAGATGATACACCTTCCTTTTTCGTATCTCCTTCAAAAGGTATATTCAAGTGCTTTGGGTGTGGTGTAGGTGGTGATGCCATAAAGTTCGTCTCCTTGTACGAAAACATAAGCTATTCAGAAGCTCTTATAAAGCTTGCAAAGAGATACAACATTCCCATCAAGGTGAAAGAAAGTAAGAGATCCACCAAGGTGCTTCAGATCCTTGAGCTGGTAGCAAGCTATTATCATAACGCTCTTGAGAATGCACCTAAGGTTATAGATTATCTCAAAAGCAGGGGTGTATCTTCAAAGAGCGTCCAAAATTTTATGCTGGGATACTCCCCTTCATCCGAAGACTTGGTAAGCTTTCTTAAAAAAGAGGGCGTTCTTGATGCTTACGAAAAGACAGGGAACTTGATCAAGCTTGACGAAGGGGTATACAGGGATCTGTTTGCGGGGAGAATCATAATACCTATAAGAGACGAAAAAGGAAACTGTATAGCCTTTGGTGGAAGACTTCTTCAGGAAGGGCATCCCAAGTACATAAACTCACCAGAGAGTGAGTTTTTTAAAAAAAGGTCTGTTGTATTTGGTCTGCACCAAGCAAGAGAGTACATAAAGGAGATGGGCTTTGTGGTAGTGGTTGAAGGTTATTTTGATGTAATCAGTATGCACCAAGAGGGCTACAAAAACACCGTAGCACCTTTAGGCACAGCCTTTAGCCAAGATCACGCCAAAGTCCTCTCCAAATACACAAAAAACGCGGTGCTACTCTTTGATGGTGATAACGCGGGGAAAAAAGCGGTAAAACTTGCAACACCCTATTTACTTTTCCAAGGTGTTAATGTAAAGGTGGCATACCTTCCAGAAGGTGAGGACCCAGACACCATGGCAAGAAAGGACAAAGAAGGCCTGCGCACCCTCATTCAAAATGCACAAGACATTTTCCAGATTTTGATAGAAGAGATTAAAGAAGGCAAAAGCTCCTCGCTGAAGGACTTTCTTTATTACGCAAGCTTTGTAAAGGACAAGGTTTATCAACACGAGCTTATAAAGTTAGCAAGCTCTGCATCAGGCCTTCCTGTGAGCCTTCTTTATGAGCAGATGCCCAAGGTTCAAAAAGTGGAAGAACAAGAGGAAACCTTAGGTTTAACCTATAACGAAAAAGTGTTTCTGTTAGGTCTTATGAGGTTGGGAAGGGAAGAATATCTGAAAGAAGTTTTGCTTTCACCTAAAGCCATGCAGATAGCGGAGTACATCTTAGCAGGAGATTACCACATGGTGCCAGAAGACATAAAAAACACAAAGGTTTATGATCTAGAGTCTGCTTTTGAGACTAGCTATCATCTTCTAAAAATAGATAAGTCCCACTTTAGCCAAAGTACAAAGGACATAAAAAAGATGCGAGAGGAAAAAGACAGATACATAGTCCGGTTTAGAAGGAGGAAATAATTTATAATTTTAATACCATGCTGGAAGAAGGTCTTCTGAGCAAGCTCAAAGAGCATGCGGAGTACTTTCCTAAGAAGGAACAGGCTATACTTATGTGCCTGCACGAAGTACAAAATCACTACGGACACATACCTTCCTTTGCCCTTGAGGAGGTTGCCAAGCTTCTTGACCTGCCACTGAACCATGTGGAGAATGTGGTGTCTTTTTATGACATGTTTGATAGAGGAGAGCCTGCAAGGCACAGGATAAGAGTGTGTGTAAGCATAGTGTGTGAGCTTATGAACAAGGACAAGCTAATTAAGGCTCTTAAAGAGCTTTTGGGTATAGATTTTGGTCAAACTACCAAAGATGGGCGTTTTAAACTAATAGCGGTTCAATGCTTGGGTGCGTGTAGCGAAGCACCCTTTTTTATGATAGACGAAGATTCTTACAAATTTGAGAGTAAGGAGAAACTCCATGAGATCCTATCCCGTTATGCCTAACATATACACGGAAACCACCTTGGATATGCTCTTAAGAAGAGCAAAAAAACCAAGGGTGCACACTATAGAAGACTATCTGCGGGGCGGAGGTTATCAAGCTCTTGAGAAGGCGCTTAATATGGATCCTCAGGAAATAATAGAATGGGTGGACAAAAGTCAGCTCAGAGGTCGTGGTGGTGCGGGTTTTCCCACCGGCAAAAAGTGGAAGTTTGCAGTCCAAAACCCTGCTCCCAGATATCTTATATGCAACGCAGACGAATCTGAGCCGGGCACTTTCAAAGACAGGGTGCTCATAGAGAGAGACCCCCACCTTCTGATAGAGGGCATGATCATATCCGCTTACGCCATTGGTGCTAATGAGGCTTTTATATACATAAGAGGAGAGTACACCGCAGGGTATTACATACTAAGAGACGCTATAGAAGAAGCAAAAAAGAAGGGTTTTTTAGGGAAAAACATACTGGGAAGCGGTTTTGACCTGGAGATATATGTGGCAAGGGGTGCAGGCGCTTACATATGCGGTGAGGAGAGCGCTCTGATAGAATCCCTTGAGGGCAAAAGAGGTTTTCCACGCATAAAGCCTCCCTTCCCTGTGCAGTACGGACTTTTTGGAAGGCCCACAGTGGTCAATAATGTAGAAACTCTCTGCAACATACCTTTTATCGTAAAGCTCGGTTGGGAAGATTACAGATACATAGGACCCAGTGATTATCCGGGACCAAAGCTCTTTCCAGTAAGCGGTAAGGTTAAAAAACCCGGTGTTTATGAGCTTCCCATGAACACCACCTTAAGAGAGGTGGTTTACAAGTACGCAGGGGGAACTATAAACAACAAGAAGGTTAAGGCGGTATTTTCTGGTGCGCTTGACTGCTTTTCTGCAGAAGAACTAGACACACCTATGGACTACTCACCCTTTGGTTTTGGAGGAACGGGAACGGTAATAGTGTTAACAGAAGAGGACGATATAGTCAAGATGTGTTTAAAGGTGGCAGAGTTTTATGCTCACGAGAGTTGTGGGCAGTGCACTCCCTGTAGGGTAGGCACATACGAGCAGGCAAATCTTCTACATAGGATAATTCAAGGTATCGCAACAGAGAGGGATTGGGAGGGCTTTGATTTTGTAAACCAGTTCATACAGCCTACTTCTATATGTGGTCTTGGTGCGGTGGCAGGAAGGCTCATAAGACAAGCCATGAAAAAGTTTCCAGAAGAATGGGAAAGATACAGAAAGTTCTCTACCGAGCGTACCCTTAGCGTTTAAATTTATAATCTATGACTAAGGTTTGGGGATTTGAAGATATAGAGTCCGCAAGAGAATACTTAGCTAAATACCTGCTTAACTACATACACATGGAGTTGGAGACCTTACCAAAAGAAGAGTGGGAAAAAACCCTTACAACATGGGCTAAAATATGCATGTTTGCGAGCACCCTTTTGAATAAGAAGGATCAAGAAAGAGAAGAGCTATATAAAAAGCACAACTTTGATCAAGTGATGATAGGCATAGCGGAAGATGTAAGACACACCCTTTTGGGTGCATACTCATTGGGCATACTAAAGGATGGAGAAAAACCTTATCAAGTAATACCTAAGGGTGTGGATTTGGTACTGCAAAAGGAAGAGCTTCTAACTTCTTACAGTTTAAGAAAGGAAGTCCTTGATTATATTAGAGATTTTTTTAGGAGAAAAAGGTAATGAGAGTAGCGGTAGGTATGAGTGGAGGAGTGGACAGTAGTGTGTCCGCTCTTCTTATGAAACTTGCAGGGCACGAAGTTATAGGGGTGACTCTGAGATTTCATACTCTTCCAGAGAGCTGTAGTGCAGACGATCTAAGAGTTTGCTGTTCACCACAAGATGTTAAGGACGCAGTCAGAGTATCTGAAAAACTTGGCATACCTCATATAACCTTAGATTGGGAAAGAATATTTAAAAGCAGGGTCATTGACTACTTTGTAAGGGAATACTTGGAGGGGAAAACTCCAAACCCTTGCGCAGTGTGCAACAGAGACGTAAAGACGGGCTTTTTGGCAAAGTATCTCAGAGATGTAGCTCAGATAGACAAGCTTGCCACAGGTCATTACGCAAGGATTTTAGAATACAAAGGCAGAAAGCTCATAGCAAAAGCTGAAGATAAAAGCAAGGATCAATCTTACTTTCTTGCTCTTTTAGAAAGTGATGCTATTGAGCTCCTTGAGTTCCCTCTTGGGTCTTTAACAAAGGAGGAAGTAAGACGCATAGCCAAAGAGTACCATCTGCCAGTAGCCCAAAAGAGAGACTCTCAGGAGGTTTGCTTTCTGATGGGAAAAAAGCCCGGTGAGTTTCTCAGAGACTTGGTTGGTCCAAAAGAGGGTATCATAACAGACACTGAAGGCAGGGTGTTAGGGAAACACACAGGTATATACAACTTCACTATAGGACAAAGGCGTGGACTTAGAGTGTCTGCGGGTAAGCCCCTTTATGTAATAGATGTGGACTGGCAAAACAACAGGCTAATCGTAGGAGAAGAAGATAAGCTTTACAGAGACAGCTTAAAGCTTTTATACTTGAACGCACACTTACCTATAGAGGAGTGGGAAGATGTCTATGCAGTAGTGCGCTACAGATCAAAACCTGTAAAGGTAAAGGACATAAGGGAGGCTGAAGATAACACCTATGTTGTGGAGTTTGAGGAAAAGGTCTGGGGCATAACCCCCGGACAAGTGTGTGCTTTCTACGAAGGGGATGTGCTTTTAGGTGGAGGTGTGATCGCCAAAGAATGATAGTTTATGGTAAAAATCCCGTTATAGAGGCTCTAAGGTCTGACAAGGACATAGAGAAAGTGCTTGTGGCTCATGACTCTCATCCACCTTATCAGGTGGTAAAGCTCTGCAAACAGAAAGGTATAAAGATCCAAAAAGTTCCAAGGGAAAAGATAGAGGAGCTTGCAGGTACAAAGAAAACCCAAGGCATTCTTGCCATCATAAGCCCTATAAAGTATGTACCACCCGAGGAACTTTTCAAAACTACAATAGAAAAAAACTCTTTTTTTCTGGTTCTTGACCACATTACAGACCCACAAAACGTAGGAAATCTTTTACGGACCTGTGAAGTGTTTGGCGGAGTGGGAGCTCTTTTACCTACTTACAGGTCAAGCCCTATAAACGAAACAGTGGTAAAGGCTTCTTCTGGTGCAGTGTTTTACCTTAAGCTTTCAAAGGTTTCTAGTCTCTCAAACTCTTTGAGGGAATTTAAAAAGCAAGGTGGTTGGGTAATAGCTGTAGAAAGAGGAGGAAAGGACATAAGAAGCTTTTCCATGCCCCTGCCCTGTGCCTTAGTTTTAGGGTCCGAAGGAGAAGGGGTTTCCAAAAATATTTTGGATATATCTGACACTGTTTTATCCATACCTATGGTGGGGAAGATAAACTCTTTGAATGTGTCTTCCGCAGGAGCTATAGCCATGTGGGAGTGTGTAAGGAATGTTATAATGTATAACAAAGAATGAGAAGAGTTCTCTTAGCTCTGCTTTTATTACTGCTTGGCTTAGAGGGCGGAACGGTACTTATCCACGAGCACAAGGACGGAAAGCTCCACCTTGACTGTTCTGTATGCGTGCTCAAATCCAGCCAGCAGATAGAAGAGAATCCAAAGATAGAGCCAAAGAAGTTAAGCTTTTTAAGTTTCCACATAGAGACCCAAAACCCTCAAGCAAAACCCATCTCAAAAGCTTACACCCACAAACATCCAAGGGCACCTCCTGTGTAAAGTCTTTTATCTAAATTTTCTGATTAAAAAAAAACGTAGGAGGTGCTAACTATGAAAAAGGTACTCTTGAGCCTTGTTATATTCAGCACCACCTTTGCTCAAGAAAGTTTGGAAGAGCTAAAAAGACAGCTTGAAGAACAAAAGAGGCTCATAGAAGAGCTTCAAAGGAAGATAGAAGCACTTGAAAAGGCTCAAAAAGAGGTCCCAAAACCCACCACTCAGGTCAAAGAAGAAGCACAAAAACCAGCACCCGCTGACCGCACGCTACAGCTAAGGCTAAAGTATGATGACAGACTAAAAGCTTATCAGGTGTCTCCCTTCAGACAGACCGCCTTTCTGCCAGATATCTCTTTTATAATTGACACCTCTTTTGTAAGCAGAAATAGAAACGATCAGGTCTACAAAGAGCTTGAAATTCCGGGGCTTTATGACAAACACGCACACGGAGAGTTAAACGAAAAGAGAGGGTTTAACCTCAATTACGGTGAGCTCTACCTGTATGCACCTGTAGACCCTTACTTTGACCTTTATGCTACCATTCCTTTCTCAGAGGAAGGTTCAGAGCTTGAAGAGGCATATGCGGTCACGCGCGGGCTTCCCTTTGGCTTTCAGTTTAAGGTGGGTAAGTTTAGGAGTTCTTTTGGAAGGCTAAACGCTCAGCATCCTCACGTGTGGGACTTTGCCAACCAGCCATTGGTGTATAAGGTATTTCTGGGAGATGACGGTCTGAAAGAAAAGGGTGTTCAGATAAACTGGCTTGCACCTACACCCTTTTATCTGGTTTTTGGTGCAGAGGTCCTTCAAGGGGAAAATGAGCAGAGCTTTGGTACAGATGGTTTTAAAGTAGGGGATATTTCCATTGGGGATGCGCGCAAACCCAACCTTTATGTGGGCTTTGTGAAAACTTCCTTTGATGTGGGCAACCTTTCGGTGCTTACGGGTCTGTCCTTTGCTACGGGTAAAAGCAGGATAAATCACCTTGAAACTGAAGAGCCTCACGCTTTTGCAGGAAAGACTAAACTCTACGGCTTTGACCTGACCGCTAGGTATTCCATAGACTCTTACAGGTATGTGTCCTTTCAAGGTGAGTATCTTTATAGGGACCAGAAGGGCACACGCTACGCTTATGACAGCAACGGAAACCTAATAACTCCATACTTATCTAAAAAGCAAGGGGGCTTCTACGCTCAGCTTGTTTGGAGGTTTGCTCCAAGATGGAGAGCTGGCATTCAGTATAACCTGATAAACAAAAACGACGTGAAAGTTATGGGAGTAAAGCAAGACCTTTCTTCACACCTTCCTGCCTACTACGCTATGCTTGAATACGATCCTACTGAGTTTTCACGCATAAGGTTGCAGGTGGGACAAAACAGAGCCTTCTTTTACGAAGGACAACGTAAAACAGTTAATGAAGTTATTTTGCAGTTTAACTTTGCCATAGGTGCTCACGGAGCACATCCGTTCTAAGGAGGTAAGCGATGAAAAAGGTATTTTTTGCCGTTTTATCTTTTATAGCTCTTAGTTTTGCACAGATCAAAGTTGTAGCCACATACCCTTGGATAGGTGAGCTTGTAAGGGAGATAGGAAAAGACAGAGTGAGCCTGTATGTCATAGCTAAAGGTTCAGAGGACCCGCACTTTGTGGTTCCCAAACCTTCCCACATAGCAAAGTTAAGAAATGCAGACCTTTTGGTAATTCAAGGGGCAAGCCTTGAGATAGGTTTTTTACCCCCGCTCATACAGCAGTCTAACAATCCCAAGATACAACCCGGAAGGGAGGGCTTTTTGGACTTATCCGCTTTTGTCCAGATCATAGAAAAACCAGTTAGCGTCTCAAGGGCTATGGGAGATGTGCATCCCGAGGGCAATCCTCACTACCAGCTTGATCCCCACAACATACCAATACTTGCTAAAGTACTAAAGGAAAAGTTATGCCAGCTTGATGAGAAAAACTGCACTTACTATGATCAGAACCTTAGGGACTTTACTAAACGCTGGGATGAGAGAGTAAAAGTTTGGGACAAGGAACTTTCCGCACTGCGTGGCACTAAAGTGGTTTCTTACCACAAACTTTACAACTACCTTCTTTACAGATATGGAATAGAGCTCATAGGCACCTTGGAGCCCCTTCCGGGCATCCCACCCACCGCAAAACACACGGAGGAAATCATAAAAGCTATACAGACAGCAGGTACTAAGGTGTGCATACTTCAGGACGTATATCACGAAAATAGGACCGCTCAGTATGTGAGTTCCAAGACAAATGCCAAGGTGGTTATCCTTCCTCACGATGTGGGTGCCATAAAGGAAGCCAGAGACCTCTTTAGCCTCTTTGAGCAGGTGGTAAGGAGGCTTAGCGAATGCAAATAATGGATGTCCTCCTTACCGCTTTTTTACTGTCTGTTGTCCTGGTGGGTATTCACGCCTACTTTGGAAGGGTGATCATTCAAAAGGGAATAGTCTTTACTGACCTTGCGGTAGGGCAGATGGCTGGGACAGGCCTTGCCCTATCCCTCTTGCTTTCTCAAGAATCCTATACATACTCTCTTACCTTGCTTTTTGCTCTGCTTGGTGCCCTTTTTGTGTATCTCTCAGAAAGACTAAAAGCCTTCCAAGAAGCCTTTATAGGTCTTCTTTATGCCTTTGGTATTTCTTCCACCTACCTGCTCCTTTCCAAAAATCCACACGGAGCGGAGGAGTTTTTGAAGCTCTCTGCTAGCGACATACTCTTTACTCCAAAAGCAGAAGTCCTAAAGGCGGGAATACTTTACGCTTTTATAGGTTTTTTGCTCTACCTTTCTCAGAAGAAACTAAGAGAACCTTATAAATCCATAACCTTTTACTTTCTTTTTGCCCTTACTCTTACAAGCTCAGTAAGGTTGGCTGGTGTTTTGGTGGTCTTTGCTCTTTTGCTTGCTCCTGCTCTGGTGAGTCTTTTGTTTGAAAGGAAGCTTTTGTTTGCGTGGCTTTACGGCTCTATCCTTAACGCATGGGCAGTGATCTTCTCTTACCTTTGGGACTTTCCCACAGGTTTTAGCGTGGTCTTCTGGCAGGCTTTAGGGGCTATGCTGTCCTTCTTTTTTAAAATTCTCGTAAAGCCTTAAACCCTCCTCTACCGCATAATGTATGTCTTTTTCGGAACGCAAAACCACGCAAGAGACCCAGGGATGTCTATGGTAAGAGATGGGAAAGTCTTTGACAAAAAGGGCAAGAGTGGGCACCTTTAGAGCTACCGCCATGTGATAAGGTCCGCTGTCTGTAGACACAAAAAGCCTGCAAGACCTTATAAGTCCCGGAAGTTCTAAAATATCTGTTTGTCCTGCAAGATCAAAAGCAGGCAGGGAGTAGTTTTTGAGAAACTCTTGGTTTATGTCCTTTTCAAAACTGGCACCCGTCAAAACTAACAGTGTGTTGGTTTTTTCTTGCAACCGCTTTATAACTTCCCTCAAAAGGTCCAAGTTAGGCCTTTTCCAAAGGGCATCTGGTGTTCCACATCCTATGTTAAGACCAATAAGCTCCCTGTCTTCAGGAATGTAAAATCTTTTTCTAAAGCTCTTTCTAAACCTTAACGCCTCTGGTGTTTCTTCAAGCTCTATAGGAATGCCCCTTCTTTCTATACCCAAAGCCTTCAAAACTACAAAGTATCTGTCTGTATAATCCTGTATGTTTAGTTTTCTTGATGACTCTGAGGAGATACTGTAAAAGTATCCTCTAAAGGGTATTTCTGCAACTCCTAAGGACACTATACCGTACTTTAACCTTGCATAAAGGCAGAGCAACGAAGACTTAAGACCGTGAGGCTCAAAGTCAATAATAAAGTCAGGATTTACCTTTTTCACAACACGGTCAAACTCCCTAAAAAATCTCACCCAATCCCTTATACCTTTGATGTTTTTGTCAATAACGTAGAAGGAAGAGAGTAGGTGGTGTCTTGATATGAGTCTTTCTGACACCGCTCCTTTGTCTTTTGTAAGAAACAGAAGGTGAAGTTCTGCATCGGGAAAATGGTTTTTTAGGGCTCTCCAGCTTGCGCTACCTCTGAGCATGTCCCCAATACCTGCAGAATGTCCCATAAGCATGAGAATTTTACGCATCCTACTTTATCTCAAGCTCAAACTCTACGCTTCCAGTAGGTGTTTTCTTTATCTTCTGAGGATTTATCTGGCTTATTACCTCCTCTTTGCCCTCACCCCTAATAGTTAGCTTACCATCCAAAAACTCTATGGAATAGACTTTAATATCCGGCTTTAGTTTTTGGGAAAGTTCGGAAAGCTTCTTTGTAAGTTCGTATGGCTCTTCCGCAGAAACTTTTGATCTTACCTGATCGTAAAGAGAAACAATGGGGGTACCTGGGAAGGTTTTTTTAAACTCTTCCCTTTCCAAACTTCTCAGATTATCCCAAGACCAAAGCATGCCCGTTAAAACGTAAGACCCCAGGAAAAGCAAAATGCTTGACCCTGTCAGCAGAGATACCGTCTTTAACTGTTCCTTTGGAAGTTCTTTTTCCACAAAGTCTGGGTATGGTTTTTTGACCAAAAACTTTAGACTTGCACCAAAAGCTGTGTTAAGAGTAGGATCACAGTAATGATTGTTAAGAGCTTTTTGGAAAAGCTCTTCTATTCCTTTTATCTTGGAACCACCACCGCTTAAGAGCACATGCTCATCAGTTAGGTTAAAACCTAAAGAGCTTAGTATATCTTGCATGCCCCTTTTGACTTCTTCAAGGTTAAAACCCTTTTCTTTCTTTAGCTCTTCTGCGCTTTGAAAGTCCAAGCTTCTTTCCTGTGCGATAAGTTCAGTAAGGTAGTCCCCGCCCTTCATCAAAACACGGTAGGCACTTAGCAAACCGTCCTTCAGGCTTATTAGAGTGGTTTTTCTTCTTCCTATGTCCAAAAGGTATGCATTTTCATAACCCAACACTTGCAACACCCTTGCAAGAGCAAACACCTCAAGCTCCACATTAAAGCAGTCTTCAGGCTGATAATCTCTATACACTCCTAAGAAGACCTTATCTTGGTAAAGGGAGAAGTCCCAACTTACCTTTCCATACCTTTGCTCCACATCAAGAGCGTAGAAACTTCTTAACTGGCTTATCTTTCTTGAAAAGGCTTGTTCTATTCTTACCAAGCAGAGGTCTGAGGGTATTACGCATATTTTTCTGCCTGTTTTTTGCGTAGGCCTCCATGTATTTTTCAGAAGGTGCTTTTCAACACTGAATAGCTTTTTTCCATCTACACCCGTGTATATCATTCTTCTACCTTTACCGCTCTCATGAGCTCTTCAGGCGTAGTTATACCCTTTATGACCTTTTCAAGTCCATCTTCGTACATGGTTCTAAAACCTAACTCTTTTGCTTTCTTTCTTATCTCGTTAGCATCTTGGGTTTTTATGATGAGTTGTTTTAGCTCATCGCTGAGCTCCAAAACTTCGTAAATGCCTGTCCTTCCCCTATAACCCGTTCCCATACACATATCGCACCCTCTACCTCTATAGAAGGTATAGCTCCCCTCAAGTCCCAGTTGGGACAGCTCTTCCTTTGTGGGCTTATAAGGCTCCTTGCAGTGCTCACACACTTTCCTAACAAGTCTTTGAGCAAGCACACCCTCCAAAGAAGAAGCTATAAGGAAGGGTTCTATACCCAGATCAGAAAGCCGGGTAATAGCAGAGGGCGCATCGTTAGTGTGCAGGGTGGAAAGCACCAAATGTCCTGTGAGTGCTGCATGAACCGCTATTTGAGCAGTTTCGCTGTCTCTTACCTCTCCTACCATTATGATGTCTGGGTCCTGTCTTAGGATGGCTCTTAGTCCGCTGGCAAAGGTTAGTCCCACCTTTGGATTTACCTGTATCTGGCTAACTCCCTTTACTTGGTACTCAGGTGGGTCTTCTATGGTTATTATGTTCTTCTCAGGGCTTTTTACATGGAGGATCATGGCATATAAGGTCGTGCTTTTCCCTGCGCCTGTGGGACCTGTGGCTAACACTATGCCGTATGGTTTTTTGGCAAGCCTCTTAACCTTTTCAAGGTCTTGCAGAGAAAGTCCCAGTTCCTCAAGGGTGAGCATACTTCCTGACCTGTCAAGGAGTCTAAGGACCACCCTCTCTCCAAAAGTGGTAGGAACTATGGATACCCTTATGTCCAAGTCCCTTCTACCTATCCTGACTCTTATCTTTCCATCCTGAGGAACTCTCCTTTCCGCAACATCTAAGTTGGCAAGCACTTTTATACGTGAAATGACAGATTCATGTAGAGAGAGTGGTATACTCATGTAGTCGTGAAGTCTTCCGTCAAGCCTAAACCTAACAAAAGACACATCTTCGTAAGGCTCTATGTGTATGTCAGAAGCAGAAAGGGTGGTGGCTTTTATAAGGGTGGAGTTTACAAAGCTCACCGCAGGGCTCTTTTCTTCTTCAAGAAGTATATCCTTTTGCTCTCTGTCTTCTTCTACAGCAGTTTCTATGAAAACCTCTTCCTGTGCGAGCCTCTTTTGTAGCTCTTTGGAAAACTCCTCTTCTTCTACCTCCAACACCTCAACGCTTTTGCCAGTGATAAACCTTATTTCTTCCACAGAGAAGACATCATAACCTTTGGGAACGAGCAGTTTTATATAGTGCTTACCCTCCTCAATGGGTATAAGTCTGTAGGTTTTTATTATGTCCATGTGTTAAATTTTAAAACATGGGTGATTTTACGAAAGCAGGTCTTGATAAAGGTGATATAGAGAAGGAGCTTCTTCATACTCTCACCTCCGCTAAGGTGCTCTATAGAACATACATGATAAACATAGATGACTATACATCAGAAGAGCTTTCTGCAGACATCAAAGAGTACCAGTATCAGCTTGAGAACATCGTGATCCCTTTAGTCAAAAGGGCAGAAGCTACCAAAAACTCAAAGCTCATAGATATGGCGTACGAGATAAGATACATTTACGAAAAGCTCATTTCCGCTATAAAATTAAAGCTTGAGCATCCTTAAGGAGGTTAAAGCATGCCAAAAGTAGCTATAATACTTGCAGATGGCTTTGAAGAAGTAGAAGCTGTAGCTCCTATCGATGCTCTAAGAAGGGCAGGTGTGGAAGTTATTATAGCGGGGCTTTCAAAAGAACCTGTTGCAAGCGCAAGGAATGTAAGGATAGTGCCAGATGTATCTGTAGATGAGCTGAACCCTCAAGAACTTGACATGATCATTCTTCCGGGTGGTGCAGGTGGGGTAGAAAAGTTAAAGCAAGACAAAAGGGTCGAAGATCTTGTAAAAGCGGTTGAAAGTAAGGGTAAGTACATATCTGCCATATGCGCAGCTCCTACCGCTCTTGCCAAGTTTGGTCTGTTGGAAGGTAAGAGAGCCACAGCGTATCCCACACTCAAAGAAGACATAAAGCCTGCGCTCTATGTAGAAGATAAAGTGGTTGAAGATGACAGGGTGATCACCAGTCAAGGTCCTGGCACAGCACTGCTCTTTGGGATAAAGCTTGTGGAAAAGCTCGTAGGTAAAGAGAAGGCTCGCGAGGTAGCCCAGAAAATGCTCGTAGAATGGGAATGATCCAAGTGAGGGTAAAGCCCGGCGTAGAAGAGAAACTCAGAGCTTACTTTCCGTGGGTTTACAGACCTGAAATAGCAAGCTATTCCAGAAAACCCCAAAAGGGTGAACATGTGGTAGTCAGAGATGCGGGAGGGCACTTCCTCGGATATGGATACATAAACCCCCAAGTGAGTATAAGCATAAGACTTCTCTCTTTCAGCAAGGACAAAAAGATATCCAAAGAACTCATAGAGGAGAGAATACAGCAAGCCTACAACTACAGGAAAAGCCTTTCTTTGGATACAGACTCTTACAGGTTAGTGCATTCAGAAGGAGACTTTCTACCAGGGCTTATAGCGGATGTCTATAAAGACTACGTAGTGCTTGAGTTTACCACATTTGGCATGAACTTGATGAGAGATTGGGTGATTTCAGCCATAGTGGATACTTTAAAACCCAAAGGTATTTACGAAAAAAGAAACGAATACGCACAGAGCATAGAAGGATTTGAAACCCAAGGAGGAGTCATATACGGAGAAGTACCAGAAGAGATCATAATACGCGAGGGAGACCTCAGATACTACGTTAACATTCCCCAAGGACAAAAAACTGGCTTTTACTTAGACCAAAGATACGCAAGAAGGTTAATTAGACAGCTGGTAAAGCCGGGATACGTCTGTCTTGACATCTTCTGCCATACGGGTGGTTTTGCTCTCAACATGAGAAAGGCTGGCGCCCAAAGGGTAATAGCGGTTGATATATCTCCTCAGGTTTTAGAAGTTGGCAGAAGGAATGCAGAGCTCAACGGTCTTGATGGTATAGATTGGGTGGAAGCTAATGCCTTTGACTTTATGAGAAAGCTACATGCAGAGGGTCAAACCTTTGACTTGGTTCTTATGGATCCCCCTTCCTTTGCCAAGAATAAAGCCAGCCTACCCAACGCTCTCAGAGGCTACAAAGAGCTATTAGTTAGAGGCCTTCACATTACAAAAAAAGGTGGCATATTGGTCATCTACTCCTGTTCCTTTCACATCACCTTGGATCATCTTATTCAGGTACTCCTTGATGCAGCAAAAGATGTAAAAAGACACATAAGGGTTTTAAAGGTCAGTTTTCAGGATCTTGACCACCCTTGGATACTTCAAGTACCAAACAGCCTATACCTAAAAGGTATATATGTGGAGGTGCTTTGATGAACATTTACCAAGCTGTGCTTTTGGGAATAGTAGAAGGACTTACAGAGTTCCTACCTGTGTCTTCCACAGGACACCTAATACTTACTGCACACATATTAGGCGTAGATAACAGTGGTTTTACAAAAAGCTTTGAGATAGCCATTCAGATGGGTGCCATAATGTCTGTTATCTTATTGTATGCCAAAAGACTTTCTACGGACTACGAAATGTGGAAGAGAATCTTAGTAGCCTTTTTACCTACAGGCATTTTGGGTTTTTTACTATACAAACTCATAAAAACCTACCTTATAGGCAACGACAAGGTTGTTGTGCTTTCTCTTATAGTAGGTGGTGTTTTCCTTCTCTTTGCGGATAGGGTTTGCGAACGCTTCTGCTATATAGGAGACATAAGGGCCATGAGCCTAAAACGAGCCTTTCTCATAGGCTTATTCCAATCCTTAGCCATGATACCCGGAGTTTCAAGATCTGCGTCTACTATAATAGGCGGTATGTTGGTTGGACTTCACAGAAAAGCCAGTGCAGAGTTTTCTTTCTTGTTGGCAGTGCCTACCATGATTATAGCAACTTCTTACGATGTTTATAAGTCTCATAGTACCTTTACACAAAGCGAATGGCATCTGCTTCTTATAGGTTTCTTATCAGCTTTTTTTACCGCTCTTTTGACGGTAAAAGTTTTTCTAAAATTTATATCTAAGCACTCCTTTTTTCCCTTTGGTATATACAGAATAGCCCTCGGTTTTTCGTACGCTCTCTTTTTCCTATAACATGGACAGGTGGATACTTTACGCAGTCATTTTGCTCTTCATTATAGGTGAGACAGTTATAATAAGCTCAAACCTTTTACCTTATGTTTTTGAGAACTATCGGGACCTTAGTATATACAAAAAGCCTATTTACCAACTTCTCACTTTTCTATTGGGTATGTTTCTTATAAGCAAAAAGTTTGATTATCTACTTCTCAAAAAAAAGTCTGTGGTTTACTCATTTGTGTCCGCATCTACACTTATGCTTATGATAGTGCTTGTGAAGAAGTATATAACACATAGGCATGTGGATAGATGGCTTATAGGTACAAGCTTGCAACCTTTGGAGTTTACAAAGGTCGCTCTTGTGATCTTTATAGCTTACTACTTGGTGGAAAAAGGGTCTATAAAGGAATGGAGATACATACTTTGGGCTTCTTTTTTGGTACTTATAAACGCTTTTCTCATTTCCCTTCAACCTGATAAAGGTGGAGCTGTGTTTCTTTTACTGCTCTGCGGAACCCTACTGTACGTTGGTGGTATTCCAAAAAAAGTTTACATACCTATACTAATGCTTTTTGTGCTGTTCACTCTATACATACTGACTTCCAAGTCTGGATATGTTGCGGAGAGATTTTCCGCATGGAAAGACCCCTTTGCAGACCCAGAAGAATCAGGATACCAAATTATTCAGTCTCTTTTTGCCTTCGCTCACGGCGGGCTGTGGGGAGTAGGTATAGGTAAAGGCTTACAAAAAATGGGAGCTTTGCCAGCTGCAGATACAGACTATGTGATATCACTCATAGGGGAAGAGTTTGGATTCATAGGTATTTTATTAGTTTTCTGTCTTTACTCTATACTTGTAGGCAGACTTCTTTACTTTACATACAAGATTAATGAACCCTTTGGTAAGCTACTGCTTTTTGGTATAGCCATGAACTTTGCTATCGCCTTTCTTTGGAATGTAGGTATGGCAGTAAACCTTCTTCCACCAAAAGGTATAGCCCTTCCGTTACTCAGTTATGGTCCTTCAAACCTTTTGTTTTCACTAATAGCTATATGGCTTGCTAAGTCCGTAATAAGCAGAGGCTCATTTCTTCCAAGGCTTTGAGCATCCTTCCTTAATTGCTTGACATTTGAAAATCTTTTGCATATAATAAAAAAATGTAATTACTTTAAGAAGGAGTGAATTATGCAAGATGTGTCCTTGGGTGGAGTAAAGGATTTTAACTTTGATATTAAAGACCCAAAGTTTCTTGACGAGGATGCTCTATGGGAAGAGGCAAAAAGAGTGTTTTCTAAGTGTAAAGACTGTAGAATGTGCATCTCTTACTGCCCATCTTTTCCGGCACTCTTTGATGCGGTAGACAGGCATGACGATGACATAAACGCCCTTAGCAAAGAAGAGCTGGCAAAACCTTTGGAGCTTTGTTTTCACTGTAAGCAGTGCTACTTTAAGTGTCCTTACACGCCTCCTCACGAGTGGAGGATAGACTTTCCGCACCTGTCTCTGAGATACAAAATATGGAAGTTCAAAAAGGAGGGTGCTAAACTCACAGACAAACTTATGCTCAACACAGACCTTGTGGGTAAGCTCTCTGTTGGTATGTCTTCCCTTGTAAATTCCGTAAAGGATGTAAAACCCGTAAGGGTTATTATGGAGAACTTTATGGGTGTGGATAGAAGAGCAAAGCTCCCACCCTTTAACTCCGAAACCTTTGTAGATTGGTTTGAAAAAAACAGAAAAAAGGTAAGAGGTGAAAATGGGAAAGTTGCCCTTTTTTATACTTGCCTTTTGAACTATAACTATCTTGAAAAGGGAAAAGCCCTCGTAAGAGTTTTTGAGAAAAACGACATACTCATAGAACTACCTCAGCAAGAGTGCTGTGGCATACCCTTCTTTGACATAGGCGATGTGGATGCAGTTATAAAAAAAGCAAAAGCTAATATAAAGTCTCTGAAAGCTTATGTGGATAAAGGATACGATATAGTAGTTCCCATACCTACCTGTGCCTTACAGATAAAGTACGAGTATCCGCTACTCCTTCCTGACGATCCGAATGCAAAGGCGGTAGCGGAAAAGGTTTACGATGTGCACCAATATCTCTGGAAACTTTACGAAGAAGGTAAATTAAACAAGGAGTTTAAAGTATCTATGGGGAACATAGCCTATCACATTCCGTGTCATCTTAAGTCCTTAAATGTAGGCTACAAAGCTGCAAACCTTATGAGGCTCATACCCAACACAAAGGTAAGGATTGTGGAAAGATGTTCAGGACATGATGGAACTTTTGGCGTAAGAAAGGAGACTTTTGACATGGCGTACAAGGTAGGCTCTAAGCTCTTTGAGGAACTAAAAGGTGCTCAAGCAGACCTTTATGTATCAGACTGTCCTTTGGCAAGCAATCAGATAGAACTCGGTACAGGTAGAAGACCACTGCACCCTATAGAGGTTCTTTGGAAAGCTTACGGCGAAGAAGCGTAGTATAATAAAGGAATGCCTTCCTTTAAGATAGCCGTTTTGAAAGGTGATGGTATAGGTCCAGAGATAGTCCAAAGTGCGCTACAGGTTCTTGAAAAAGTAGGAGAGCTTTTTGGTTATAGCTTCACCTTTGAAGAGGGGCTGATCGGAGGCGTAGCTATAGACCAAAAGGGTGATCCCCTTCCTCAGGAAACTCTTGAGCTCTGTTTGAAATCTGACGCTGTACTTTTGGGAGCGGTAGGTGGTCCCAAGTGGGATGATCTTCCTACCCATAAGAGGCCAGAAAAGGGTCTTCTTGGCATTAGAAAAGCCCTTGACCTATATGCAAACCTCAGACCCGCAAAAGTTTATGAACCTCTCATAAGCTCCTCACCTTTAAAAGATGATATAGTAAGAGGCACTGATTTTATAGTGGTAAGAGAGCTAACTGGTGATGTTTATTACGGTGAGCCCAGAGGGGTATTTAGGGAAAATGGTAAAAGGGTAGGTATAAACACAATGAGATATACAGAGGACGAGATAAGAAGGGTAGTTAGAAAATCCTTTGAGATAGCAAGGGGAAGGGAGAAAAAGCTCACCAGTGTGGATAAGTCCAACGTGCTTGAGGTAAGCGCTCTTTGGAGGGAGATAGTACAAGAGGAAAGCAAGAACTTTCCTGATGTTGAGGTAGAGCATCTTTATGTGGATAACTGTGCCATGCAGATAGTGAGGCGTCCCAGTTCCTTTGATGTGATAGTTACAGGCAATATTTTTGGTGATATACTCTCTGACGAGGCTGCAGTGATCACAGGAAGCCTTGGCATGTTGCCTTCAGCCAGTATTGGAGACAAACATGCCCTTTACGAACCTGTGCACGGCTCTGCACCAGACATTGCAGGTAAAGGAATAGCCAATCCCATAGCAACCATACTATCTGCAAGTATGATGCTAAGGTATTCCTTTGGACTAACACAGGTCGCTGATACTATTGAAAAGGCAGTAGAGATAGCTCTGCAGAGAGGCTATAGAACTCCAGACATATACACAGAAGGAACTAAAAAAGTAGGCACAAAAGAGATGACAGAAGCTATAATATCTGCTCTGGAGGATCTATGCGAAAGCTCTTAGTAGTACTCTTGATAGCTATCACATCAAGCGTTTTTGCACAGGATCCTATGGAAAACATTAAGAAGTTTTTCTCTCGGGAAGGCTATGTGATAAAGGTAGAAAAAGGACAGGTACTTATTGATATGGGCAGGGATCAGGTAAAGGTGGGAGAAGAATTTTCCGTTTTTGAAGAGGGTAAAGAACTTTTCCATCCCATTACAGGCAAACCCTTAGGAAAAGAGCGCAAAAAGGTGGGAGAAATAAAGATAGACCAGGTAGAGGACAACTTTTCCCGTGCAAAAGTGATCAAGGAAGAAGGTAGGATAAAAGTGGGCGATAAGGTAGTTCTTTCTGCAAAGGATGTGTGCTACGAGGGTTCAGAGGAGGGCTTTTTTAAAATAAGCTCTGTGGTAGAAGGTATAAAAAAGGGTAGTGGCTGTGCCTATACTGTGAAGGAGTTCAAAGATGGCTACGGTGTGGAGTTTCTCGGATCACCAGTAGCCTTTTACTCCATACCACAGGTAGTTAAACAGCAAATAGAGAGAGCAAGCCTTAGAGATCTCAGACTCCTCGCAAGAAGTAGGCTTATAAAGGCTCTTCCGTCCATACCCATCTCCGCAGATGTAGGGGACCTTATGGGCAACGGCAAAGAGTACCTTGCCATTCTCTATTCTGGAAGGGTAGAAGTTTACGAGCTTTTAAAAAATGACATAATCAAGAGATCCACTTACTCCTTACCTGCCGGAAGTGCGGTTAACCTTGTGGTGGCAAGGGTAGGCAAAGAAGATAAGGACTACATAATAGTGAACATGATATCCGGGGATAAAGCAAGCTCCCTTATACTCAAGATGGTAGGAGATAGCTTAGTTCCTGTAAAAACAGACATACCTTACATAATGGGCGTACTAGACAAGAGCAAACCAAAGGAAACCTTTGTAGGTCAAAGCTTTGATTTTGACAACAAATTCGGTAAAGTGGTAAGGCTCTCTTTTGAAGGGGATAACTTAAAAGAGGTAGGCATTTATTCCGTTCCAAGGGGCTTCAGAATTGACAGTGCTTTTTACTACAAAAACTATCTGGTGTTTACAGATGGTTCTGGAAGGGTAAGGGTGTTTGACGGTTCTAACGAAGTGTTCTCTTCTGACGAAAGCTTTGGTGGCTCTTACTCTTATGTGGAAGTAGCGGTTGGATCTGCAGGTAAGATAAATTACATTTTTAATCCAAGGGGTGCTGTAGGAGATATCTTGGGTTTTAAGGTAGCTTATGTGGTAAAAAACTCTGCAGGAATAGTCCAGAGATTTCTTGACATAGTCAAATACTCAAGGGGTGATATATTCATTCTTGACGAGGAGAGAAAGGATATCATTAACTTCAAACAGCTTGTAGGTGGTAATTTGGAGGAAGCTATACAGTCAGTGATATTTACAAAGGATGGAAGGCTTCTTGTGCTTACTGGAAGGACAGGAACTATTCCCATACAGAACAAAGGAGAGCTTTACGAGATTGAGATAAGGGCTTTATGACGAAACTTTTTCCTGCACAAGAACTTTAAACCTGTCTCCCATACTCACAAGCATAGTTTTAAGTCTGGAAAGCCTCTCTATGTCTTCTGAATCTTGGGATAAGCTTAACCTTTCAAGCTCTTCAAGAAAAGAAGGAGAGGATATGAGAAAATCTCTTAGGTTATTAAGGTATACGGTTTTGAGTCCTACCTCTTTACCGTATTCCACTACCGCTGAGAAGTTAACCATGACTGTGATATCAAAGGGAGGTGCTTCTTTCACAATGTCCTTTACCACCTTGTGGGACTTATAACCTACTACTGTACCTTCCACATACCTGTGCATCTCATTAGATGTATAACCGTAATCTATGAGTAGATGATAACCCTTAAGAAGGTGTTGGGAGATAGCTTTTAAAAAATCCAAACACTCAAGACAAACCTCAATCACATGATTTTTGTCTTTGTAGTTCATGCGTTCCAAAAAAAGGCTTATTCTCTCATCACTTATTGGTCCCCACAGCTCTTTACCATTATCTACATATAGCTCTTTACCATCTTTTACTACATGAACGGGAAGGCAATCAAAGAACTCGTTGGAAAATATAACCCCTTCCAGAGGTATAAGCTCGCATGTCCAAAAGACTTTACCTTCAAATTCTTTGAGTCTCTCTTTTTGAAGAGCCAGAAGGTAAGGGCTACTTTCGTATATGTAGTAGGTAAGATGAGGATAAATGTTTGGGTACTTACTTTTGAAGGTGCTAAGAATGTCGTAAGCCAAGCTTCCATTCCCTCCACCTAACTCTAAGAGCGCGGGAGAGCTCATGTCATGTATAAGTTGATAAAGATGGTCAGAGAGTGCCATGCCAAAAGCCCTATCCAATTCGGGTGCGGTGAAGAAATCCCTCCCTATTTTTGTGCTTGAATAGTATTCTTTGACACGCTCTTTCATAAAGTCTTTAAAGCTTTTCATCCGGGTGGCCAGCTCATCTGTCTTCCACCTATGAGGTGAAGGTGAAGGTGAAAGACACTCTGCCCTGCATCTTTTCCTACATTAAAGACAAGCCTGTAGCCTCTATTTAGGTTTTCATCTGGTGCAATTCCGAGCTTTTCAGCTATAATCCTAGCAGTGTATAACATGTGTCCTACAACTTTCTCATCTTCTTCTTGCATTTCTTGAATGCCAAGTATGTGCTTTTTGGGAACTATAAGTATGTGAATAGGAGCTACGGGGTTTATGTCGTGAAAAGCATATACCATGTCATCCTCATAAACACCCTTTGAAGGAACTTCCTTGGAAACGATCTTACAAAATATGCAGTCCTTCATAACTATAATGATACAACTAATTTTGAGGTGCTTCAAGCATTTCCCTTTCTATCTCAAAGTAAATGTAATATGCATTAACAGGGTTCACATCAAAAAACGCGCCCACCTGTGCATACTCCGGGTTTAGCTTTAGCATCTCCTCGTTGGCCTTATCTCTGACTTCTTGTATATTAAGTCCTTGCTCATATAATTTTTTCACCACACTCCTTATGTCTTGTATGTATCGCATAGTCCATAAAACTTGTTTTTGTATGGCTTCTTCACCCTTTAAGTAAGGTCCATGTCCCGGAAGAAGCAAGAGAGGCTTTATTTGCAGTATCCTGTCAAGGCAGTCCAGCCATGTTTTTGAGTTTCCAGAACCCAAAAAAGGCACTCTTCCACCAAAAACCAGATCCCCAGCAAAAAGTATTCTTCTTGAAGGCATGTACATAACTATGTCTCCGTTAGTGTGAGCTTTGCACCAGTGATGTATTTCAAAACTCTCATCACCTAGGTGTATAGTTAAGGATTCAGAAGTGGTTATGTCTGGTTTTATTAGCTTAGTTCCTTCCATGTGTTTTCCAAGCAACTGCTTTCTTGCTTTGAGCATGTTTTGACTTTCTTCACTAGACAGATACTGATAAGACCAAGGGTGTGCTATAACTGTAGCTCCTACCTCTTTAAAAGCACCAAGTCCGTAAAAATGGTCTGTGTGATAGTGGGATATCACTACATACTTTATGGGCTTTTTGGTAATACTCCTTATGGTTTCCAAAAGCTCTTTTCCAAGTTTATAAGTGCTTAGAGCATCAAAGACAATTACAGCATCTTTTGTTATCACAAAGTAAGCGTTGGATATAAAACCTCTGTTTTTATTATTCACCTGCTCGTAAGTGCCAAAAACACCATAGATATCTCTATCTATTTCTTGGATAGTTTCCTTTACATGCTTTGGGTAATATGGGAAAGCAGGATAGAGAAACAAAAGCAATAAGAGAAGGAGGTGCATATCACTCTCCTTTCACTTCTTTTATTGCGGATTTTATGTCCCTGTCAGCTTTTTCAAATACTTCTACTGCATCTTTATGCAGATGTTTTCTGTACAGTTCTATCAAGGTTTGTATGTTTATATATCCTATACCAACACTTCCATCGGGCTTTTCGTAGAGATAGATCCTGCACGGTGCTAAAGTTCCAAAATGAGGAAACTCTCTTAGGATCTTCTCGCCATAGGTTAAGTTGCACGCAAGCATAAAAGAGTATTTGGGGCTTTCTTTTCTTACATCTTCTACCGCAAGTATGTTCATATTAACTCCGTCCAAAGAACTTTTAAGAAGCGTTTTCACATCGTCAAAATTCATACCTTTTATACTGTATGAGGTTTCAAAGGAAGCGTTTTTTAACTCTCTCATCATCTTTTTCAAATAACCCTTGCTGAACTTTCTTCTCTCTGGTTTTGCTATGCTTGAAATAACACGTCTGAGTTCTGAGTAAGTTCTGCTTATGAACTTTTTGTCCTCTTTTGAGATCTCCTTAGAGAAGGCTAAAAGGTAAGGCTTTTCGTTCACTATGGTTATGGACACGCTACCATCTTTGTTTTCGTATATGGCAACAGAGCAAGGGATAAGGTTGCTCATAAAGGGTGATCTCAAAAGTAGGTCTTCTTTTTCTTTTTTATCACAGGCAAGCAGGACTGTGTAGTTTGGAAAATCCTTTACACCTCTTGCCTTTATAGCTTCAGATATGGTAAGGGTGCGCAGAAGCTTAAGGTCTTTACCGTTTAACTCCTGCTTTAGCTCCTCCACAACCTCATTAAAGTTTGCATCTCTTACTTTGTAGGTGTAGAACATTAGACTGGTTATGTCTGCACCTAAGGATAAAAGGGGGAAAAGGAAAAGAATAAAGAGAAGCTTTTTCATGCTCTTGTCCTCCTGACCATACCTTTTCCGAAGGCTTCCAATGGGGGTGTGTACTTGGCATCAAGCACCTTCACATTTGGTGTTGGGTCTACATATATGTGCTTTTTCTTTCTTACATAGTCTATTACTATATCATAAACGGGCACAGGTTTGGCATCTGGCACTAAGCTTTCTGGTGGTGGTGTGGGTCCTCCGTAAACAGCTACAAGATACTCTTTCTTGGGATCAAGTTCCTTACCTTTTACCCAAGCTCTTTTGATCCTCTGCCCCTGCTTTGCTCCTATTTCTATCTCGTATTCCACATTGTAGAGCCTTGACATATCACCACCTTGCTGATAGAAGGGATCAGGATTGAACACGTTGTCCGCTACATCTTCCCAAACAGCTTTTAGTTGCTCACCCGTTCTCTTCATAACGTAAACATTGGGATATGTTATGGCGGTAAAGTCATAAATGTGATCCACTGTTATTTTTTGTCCTGGCAGGATAGTTGTTCCCCATCTGTAGCCTGGTGATGTTACTATATCCACACCGTGATAGTAGTCCGCTATAGCCATACCTGCAAGTCTGTCAAAGGTGCTAAAGAAGGTATCCCTTTTGTATATTAAAACTTCAGCAACACCTATCTCCTCTTTGAGCTTATCTTCGTAGGGCTTGTACCATTTGTCTATGAGCTCTTTGGCTCCTTTGTCCGCAGGTATGAGGTTGCTTGCCACAGGTATGAGTTTGAACCTGTAGTCTCTTATCTTTCCGTTCTTTATGTCAAGGTCCAGTCTTCCCACATACTTACCGTGAGAGCCAGCAATTACTATCATGGTGTTTCCAACAAAATAGGGCTTGGGGGTCACATCGTGAGTGTGTCCTGAGATGATGATGTCTATACCCTTTACTCTTTTTGCTAAGGCTATGTCCAAGGGTAAGCCGTCGTGAGAGAGTAAAATAACCGCATCTACTTTGTGCTTGTTTCTTAGCTCATCTACGAACTTTTGCATCTGCTCTTCTCTTACGCCAAAGCTCCATCCTTCAACAAACTCTCTTGGATTGGCTATGGGTGTAAAGGGGAAGGAGTTTCCAATGATTCCGAGTTTTACACCACCAACTTCTCTTATGGAGTAAGGTTTAAATATGAGGTCTCCAAAATCAGCATCTACTACATTTTGTGATATGAACTCTGCTTTGAGCTCCTTTAGTCTCTGAAGGAACTTCTCCTTTCCAAGGGTAAAGTCCCAGTGAGCTACCATAAGGTCATATCCCGTATAGTTCATCCAGTCCACCACCGCTTTACCTTCCGTGAAGAGTCCTATGGCTGTAGTGACCCATGTATCTCCACCATCAAGGACGAGCACTTTGTCCTTTCCTCTTTCATTCACTATGGATTTTATGATCCAAGTTATGTGCTCTCCTCCTCCCATCTTACCAAACTTTTCTGCGAGCTTTGGGAAGTTTACACAGCTTGCAAAGTATGCCTCAAGGGTGTCAGGTTTTATCCTATACATTTTCAAAAAGTCTTTGCCTGCAACGTATCCTGGAATGCCTTCAAGTCCCTTTGGTGGAACAAGATTCACAGGTTCAGAGAAGTAAAGGGGTCTAAGATGAGCATGAAGGTCCGTGGTAAATACTAAGGTCACATTACCAAGACTCTTAAAGGACATAAGGTCCTCAGCTTTCATCTTGGCAAGCGCAGACACTGGGTCTGCGCTCAGGTATGCTCCAGTTATTATGGCAAGTTCTAAAAAGTCCCTTCTTGTGAGTTGCATCAGTCTCCTCCTACTTGTTCACTGGGGATTCAGGGCTGTGAAGGTATGCTACTATATCCGCTATTTCCTCTGGGGTTAGTATACCGTGCACTCCCGCTCTGTACATTATACTGCAAGGTACATAAGCCCACGAGTTGTATATCTTTTCGTAGGTATATTTCACATCATTTTGACGCTTACCATAGTGCCTAAGTATGGGTCCTATGTTCCCACAGGCGAGTTCTTTGGGGTCCGCACAGTGGCAGGCATAACAGTTGCCCTTTCTTGGGTTTGCAAAGAGTTGTTCTCCCTTTTTCCAGTCCCCCACCAGCTTACCGTTTGGAGGATATTTGATAAGCTTCTTTTGTTCTTCAAGAAACTTGGCAACCATATCTGCAGGAACAGTTCCTTCTGGGTTAGAACAGAGCTTTTGAGCAGTGTCTTGCTTTGTATCCTCTTCAAAGGTAGGCTTTTTTTCCTCAGCCTTTGCTTGAGGGGGAGGTTTTGGCGCTTCCACAGGCTTGGGTTTTTCTTGCTGTGTTGGTGCGCAGGCAAAGAGAACCACACTTGACAGAAGAATAAAATGTCTCTTCATATCCTTTCCCTCCTCACCTTACAAATCCTGGTGTTTCTATGACACCACCGTTGGACTCATAAGCCATATAAAGGCTAAGGGCTATGTTAGTCCAATGGAAGTGGGGTGGTGGGGTCACTCTGATCTGACTATAGCACCCTCTTATCCTATCCTCCATAGTCCAAAGCTGGTCGTTGGAAAATCTGTAGGCAGGCCAGTGTGTTGCTACTTTGTCTTGCTTGACTCTTGCGAGGGTTTGGAGTCTTATCCTCTGACCTCCGTAGGTATCATGACAGATGGCGCAGGAGAAGTCCATTTTGCCAACTCGTGCATACCATAACTCTTTACCTTTTTGGTACATTTCCTTTTCCTTGGGATGTTCAAGCTTTACATCCATCTTCATGCCGTTGGAGAGGGTTGCTACAAAGGTGGCAATGCTCTTGAAGTTAATGTCGTGCTTTACATCTTTGACACCCATATACTTTTCCATACAGTACTTTATCCTTGTGTCAAGGTCTGCAACCGCATCCATGTCTTTGTAATACCTTGGCATGTGTGCGTATGCTCCCTTTAGGTATCTACCATCCTGACCGTGACAGCTTGAACACGACTTACCAGCAGAACCCATGGGCTTGTTAAATAGGTCTCTTCCTTGCTCTGCATAAACATCTCCGGGGAGTATACCCGTTTCCCTAAGAAGCATCTCCTTCTGCTTTTTGACTTCTTGTGCGGGGTCTTCCTGTTGTGCAAGAGCGTAAAAAACAACGCCTCCCGCTGTCCCTATCAATAGGGGTAATAACCACAACCTCCTCATACCTTTTCCTCCTTATTAAACCACGCTTATCTCTGCTGTCTTTTCCCATTTTCCTCCTTTGTTGTCCTCGTAGGAGATTTTGACTATACCACTCTCTTCTACCTTCAGAGTAATTCCTATAAAGGGATTGGCACTTACACCACCGCCCATATCGATAACCGACACTAACTTGTTGTTAAAGAACAATTCAAGCTTGGTAAGGTGGTGAGCAGGTATTAACTGTCCCGTTTGTGGATCCTTTCTGGTGCCTGGCTCCATAGGGTGCGTTATCACCATCTGCACCTTTACTATTTCTCCTTTCTTAGCTTCCTTTGGAACTCTTAGTATTCCAGCTCCTATAGCCATGCTTAACCTCCTTTTAGAGTTTTTATCCGCAACCGCCTACGGTTACTTTGACCTCCTTGGTTGCCATAAGGTACGAACCATCCTTTAGCTTAAGTATGGCTCTCACATTGGAAGTCTGACCCATTTTGATCCTTGTAGCAAAGTAAACCTTACCGTTCATAGGTGTGAGTTTTACATCTGCTATCCATGGACTTGGATTGTTATCAACAAATATCCATATACTATCTACTTTTTCTACAGGAATGTCTGACTCTACGGAAACAGGCACATTAGCACCGGATTCTGCAATGGTGGGTGCCTGAAGCTTCACATCTGCTGACTCCTTGATCTGAGAGAGAGACACTCCAAGCCTTTTTTGGATGTCTTCTTCAAGCTTGGACGCAGCTAAGGAAGGTCCAAAAAGACCCGGCACAAAGGTTAGGCCAGCAACTCCTACCGCTGATAGCACCAAGAACCGCCTTCTGTCCATGTTTACACCTCCTTAAAAGTTTATTTGCTGACAAGCCCTTACTCTTTCTCCCTGAATGATTAACACTTTTTTGTGCTTGACATTTCACAAGCCATCAGAAGTAATTTTATAAAATCCTCTTTGCTCCTACTTCCAAAGACCACGCTCATAACGGTGTCTTTTTTAGGATCGTAAAAAACAAAAGTGGGTGTGCCAAAAATGTTAAAGCGCCTTGCCCAGGCTCTACCTACCTGTGAGTCCATGCTTAAGGATACAACCACAAACTTGTCTAAATATTTGGAAACCTTTTCATCACTAAAAACAAAGGTCTCCATCTGAAGGCAGTAAGGACAATGCTCCGAATGGAAGTAAAACATCACAGGTTTTTGTTCTTTTTTTGCATACTCTATACCGCGGATAGGATCACTGAACCAATCACCTGCTCCTGCAAAACCAAGCAAAAAAAACAATACAAAAAGCAGTTTCCTCATATGTATTGCTATATTATATTAATGTCTGTGATATGAGTAGTGCTATAAATTTTACTTATGCGGGCATAAGAAATAAAAATAATGTGCTTGAAAAGGAGGTAAACCATGTCTTACATAAAGGCAAAATTTCAGGATACGGGTAAGATTCTTCAAGTTGAAGGTGTATGGGACGATGACATAAACAGGGATGACTTTATAGTTGTCAATTCTGAAAAGGGTGAAGAGGTGGTCAGAGTGTTGGGAATATCCAAAGAGCCTTCTCCTATAAAAGCCACCTTTTTAAGAAAGGCAAAGGACGAAGATATAAGGAGGATGGAGGAGAATTTAGAAAAAGCTAAAGACCTATACAACCTGTGTAAGGAAAAAATATCACAGCATGGGCTTGATATGAAACTTATAAAGGCATACGTTCCCTTGGATGAGAGAAAGGTGTTTTTTTACTACACTGCTGAGCAGAGGGTGGACTTTAGGAATCTCGTAAGAGACTTGGCAAAGGTTATAAAGAAAAGGATAGAGATGAGACAGGTAGGCGTAAGGGATGCGGTGCAGATGATGGGTTGGATAGGTGCGTGCGGTGAAGTACCTTGTTGCGTAAGGTTTGCTGAGAATTTTGAATCCATATCCCTAAAAGACATAGAAGAGCAAAATCTTCCCCTTTCACCAGCAAAGTTTACTGGTCCTTGTGGAAGACTCATATGCTGTCTTGCTTACGAAAGAGATAACTATATAGTCAAAAACATCCTTCCGGAAACAGGTACAGAACTGTGTTTTAACGGCAAAGTCATTCAGATACTCTACATAGACCCACCAAGGGGTAAGGTGCTTGTCCAAACGGAAGGCAGGAAAGAAGAAATAGACCTTTACAAGCTTTTACCCTATGACTACGAAAAGGCTCTTAGACACTGCAAAAGCTGTGGGCTCTGTTGTAGAAGAACCTATAAAGAAGATGAGGCTTATATCAGCGCTCAGGAGTGAGCTTAACGAGCTTTTTATTTTTGAATTGGAAGATGGCAACAGGGTGGAAGCGGTGTTTTACCGTGGGGACACTTTGTGTGTTTCTACTCAGGTGGGCTGTGCCATTAGGTGTCCCTTTTGTCTTTCAGGAAGCAATGGACTTGTGAGAAATTTAACCTCCGAGGAAATATATAAGCAGTATGACCTTCTCAAAGATAGCTTTCCTATAAAGAGAATAGCTATTGCAGGCATAGGAGAACCTTTGATGAACTATCAGAATGTAGTGGAAAGTTTTTGGAAGTTTAAGAAAGCAGGGTTAAAGGTTTCCTTTTACACCACAGGTTTTCCGTATAAGTATCTGAAAGACCTCCTAAGACTTCCTCACAATGGACTCACCGTATCCATACACTCCACAAAAAGCGACAAGAGAAAAATACTTGTCCCACACGGTGGTGATATAGATGCACTGATAGACACTCTAAGAGAAGAACTTGCATCTATGTCAAAAGCTAAGAAAAAGAAAATAAGCCTTGCTTACCTTTTGATAAAAGGTGTGAATGATAGCTACGAGGATCTTGATAGTTTTGCTAAGCTTGTTTCAGAACTTGGAGTAGGAGCTACTTTACTTTACTATAACACTACTGGCTCTTTTGAACCGCTGAGCGAAAAGGAATATGAAGAGAAGTTTCTTTTTCTAAAAAGATACGGTATAAGAGTGACCCTATCAACCCGTTTTAGGAAAGATCCTTTAGGTGGATGTGGTACGCTGATAGTTAACAGAAATTAGAAGGTTTTTATTAAGTCCTTTAAATACTCATCGTCTGCGCTTTTCTCTTGGTCTGCAACACAGTAAAGAGGTATAGCGCTTACTCTTACCTTACCTTTACTGAGTATTCCGAGTTTTTCTGCAGAAGCTTTTGAAAGGTCAAGTATTCTGTGCTTGACAAAAGGTCCTCTGTCAGTTATCCTGACCACTACTTCCTTACCGTTTTCTAAGTTTTTGACAAGCACATAAGTGTTTAATGGAAACACCTTAGATGCTGCGGTGTACTTGTACTTATCAAAGGTCTCACCACTTGCAGTTCTTTTTCCGTGAAACTCCTTACCATACCAAGATGCATAACCTTCTACCTGCTTACACTCATCCTTGGCTAAAGCAAAACCACAACAGATGAAAAGTAAAACTGCTATTAGCATTTTGAACCTCCTTGGGAAGGTTTGTTATGAAGGATAACATACAAAAAAGTGAATTGTCAAGTCAGTATGAGACTGTTTAAAAAATAGCAAAAAAGCTCCCCACAATGGGGAGATAATATTAGAATGAGAAACAAAAAACACAAACAGATCGTAAAGTTCATAG